>CAZPYG010000024.1:41719-49608 GCA_964590465.1 uncultured bacterium
AGGGGCCGGGTTTTGGGTATCGGGTATCTGACACCCAAAACCCGCTCCATTATTGTCCTGTATTTCGATACAAAGTGTCTCTGATTTGCTATATTGTCTTTCTGATGGAGTCAGTCTATCCTTAAATCATTCGGATGTTTCCAATCCACTGACACTGAAAGGAGGTGTCTTATGATTACGGTTCGTCCCGCCCACGAGCGTGGTGCAGCAAATTTTGGTTGGCTGGATAGTCGTCACAGCTTCTCCTTTGGTAATTATTACGACCCTAACCATATAGGGTTTGCCCCCCTGCGGGTGATCAATGAAGATAAAGTCACCCCCAGCCAGGGCTTTGGCACCCACGGGCATCGGGATATGGAAATCATTTCCTATGTGCTGGATGGGGCTTTGGAACACAAAGACAACATCGGCAATGGGTCGGTCATTCGCCCCGGGGATGTACAGCGCATGACCGCTGGCACAGGCATTCTCCACAGTGAGTACAATGCCTCTGATACCGATCCAGTTCATTTTTTACAAATCTGGATTGTGCCCGAAACCAATGGTTTAGAACCGGGCTATGAACAAATCCACCTGGAGCCTGAACAACGGCAGGGGCAACTGCGTCTGGTGGGTTCCCGCGATGGCCGGGAAGGATCCGTCACTATCCATCAGGACGTTGACCTGTATACCACCAGCCTCACCAGTAAGGAAACGGTCACCCATACTCTAAAGTCAGGCCGGGTCGCCTGGGTGCAGGTCGCCCGTGGGGTCGTTAATCTCAATGGCCATGGGCTCAGCGCTGGCGATGGGGCCTCTATCCAGGATCTGGAAACCCTTGTATTAACCGGGGCTGCCGCCAATACCGAGGTGCTGGTATTTGATATGGCCGCCTAACGGGCAGCGAGGCTAGAGGTTACCAGGGGCAGAGGTTGGCTATCAGCCCTGGGGCCACAAGGAACCTTAAACCCGGTATCTTAAACCCGCCCCCTGAGACCCAATCCCCACTTCCATTTAGTATTCACCCTAACCACCAAGGAGATTTCTATGGCACCCCCTAAGCTACTTGCCTTTGCCGGCAGTCTTCGCAAAGCGTCTTACAACCAGATGCTGGTAGAGGCCGCCGCCGCTGGTGCCCAATGGGCGGGGGCAGAGGTAACGGTCATCCATCTGAAGGATTACCCCATGCCGGTGTATGACCAGGACTGGTTTGATGGCCATGGTTTTCCCGAGTCAGTGCTGCAGTTTAAGACCCTGCTCAAAGAGCATGACGGCTTTTTGATCGCATCACCCGAATACAACGGATCGGTTTCGGGGGCCTTGAAAAATGCCATCGATTGGGCTTCCCGGTCAGAACCCGGAGAACCCCCGCTGGCCCTGAGTGGCTTTAAGGGCAAAACCGCTGCAATTATGGCCACCTCCCCCGGTGGCCTGGGAGGACTCAGGGGGCTAAATCATCTACGCGTCATCCTGGAAGGGATTGGGGTGTTAGTCATTCCTGACCAGAAGGCTGTACCCGGGGCGATCAGCGCCTTCAACGAAGCCGGGGAACTAACCGATGCCTCCCAGAAGGATGAGATTGCGGCCCTCGGGGCAAAACTTGCTGACATTACCAGAAAGCTGATGGCTTGAACTGGCTGCTCTTGCCCTAATTGATCAAACCCCTAGGCGTAAAAAAAGGCGCACAATACTGTGCGCCTTTCATATCTTCCCTGGGGGTTTAAACTCGGACTGCCTTAAAAGAAGGCGGGCTGATGACGGATCAGGCTCAGGAATTCTTCCCGAGTTTTAGAATCATCCTGGAAGGAACCCAGCATGGCACTGGTCACGGTCCAAGAACCGGGCTTTTGCACCCCGCGCATTACCATACACATGTGGCTGGCTTCCACGACTACCGCCACCCCCTGGGGTTCCAGGATTTCCTGGATTGCCTCAGCCACCTGGCGAGTCAGCCGTTCCTGCACCTGCAGACGGCGGGAGTACATTTCCACAATGCGGGCCAGTTTACTCAGCCCGACCACCTTCTGGTTGGGAATATAGGCCACGTGGGCCCGTCCCATAAAGGGCAGCATGTGGTGTTCGCACAGACTGAAGAGGTTGATGTCACGAATCAGCACCATTTCGTTGTGGCCTTCATCGAAGATGGCTCCATTGACCAACTCTTCGAGGGACTGCTGATAGCCGCTGGTGAGAAACCTCATGGCTTCGGCAACCCGTTTAGGGGTCTTCAACAGACCTTCCCGATCGGGATCCTCCCCGACCGACACCAGCATGGTGCGCACAGCTTCCTTCATGTCTTCGTGGCTGGTTTCAGGAATAGAGTACTCTTTTTCGGATACTCCCTCATGGAATGAGCGGTCGGGCCTGACGTTATTCTTAGCCGCCGCCGAAGGGGCGCCTAAGCCACTGGATAAAGCCTTACCGTTGCTGATATTTTCTGAAGACGCAATAGTCATAGTTAATTTAAAAACTCCAAGTTGCGGACAAAACTAAGTTGCGGACAAAACTGACGGCCCTGGCACACCAAAAGCTGCTTTTAGGCTGGCACTTTCCTCGGGAATGCTGCTCCCACGAACTAGCCTGGAATAGACAAGGATCAAAATTAGACAAGCCTCAAAATCGGTTAAAAGGCTCCGGCACTGGGCATGATGGTCAATTCCTCGATTACGGCCTGTGGGGGAAGCAAAACAGCGTCAAGGATGGCCTGAGCCACCACCTCTGGGGTCAACATTTGGGACCGGTCAAAATCGGCATTTACGGTATCGGTATCCCAGATCGGTGTGTTCACTGCACCGGGGTAAACCGTTACAACCCGAACACCATGGGAACGCTCTTCTGCCGACAACACTTTCGACAGAGCAACCAATCCTGCTTTGCTCACGGTATAAGCTCCCCAGTCAGGAAAAGCAGACTTAGCGGCAATGGAAGCAACATTAACAATAGTGCCCCCTCCTCCAGAGCGCATTGAAGGCAAAACTGCTTTAATGCACTCAAAAATACTGGTTAAATTGAGATCCATAACCCGTTGCCAGTCCTGCAAAGGCATGGTCGACAAAGCCCCCGTGTACCCCATACCGGCATTATTGATAAGTACCCCGAAGGGCCCAAAATCATTAACAATACCCATAACTGCAGACTGGATATCTTCCAGATGAGATAAGTCAAGGGCGTAAGCCTTAGCCCTTGCACCCCCATCCTTAAGCTCCGACAAAGTGGTGCTTAGGTTGTCCAGGGAACGACTCACCAAAGCCAGCTCAAAACCAGCTTTGGCTAGAGCCAGAGCCGTGGCTTTTCCGATACCACGACTGGCTCCAGTAACCAGAGCACGACGGGGTAAGTCGGGAGAAATTTGATTTACCAATTCGCAATACCAGTGACCAACAAAAGACTTAGATTATGCCGGGCTTAAGTGAACAAATCTAGACCCGAAGCCCGATGATATTTCGGCCCAACCAGGTTTGTACCAGCCTAGCTAAAAGGAATATTAAAAGTGACGACAGAGCCTGCTGAGAAAGACTTTTTCATAAAAAGATTTTTTTGATTCAGTGTTTTCACCATCATGCCCAACGCTCCCTCTAAATCAGAGCATCCAGCGACCGACAACCCTATGTTAACAAATGTAACGATACCTTAGAGGTTTTATTCTAGATTCCCTTTTTATTTCCTTTTCAACCTTATCCACGGTTGGGGTAACGCCCATTAATGTCAAGTTAATGTCCCATAAGCAGGCTAAAGTCCCGTTTCTCACGCGGCGGCTTCGGTGAACATGCCAATTTGGCGAAACTTTTGATACCGTAGCTGCCGCAGTTCCTGAGGAGTCAATCGAGAGAGCTCGTCCAGGTTTTCCTGTAGCGCCTGCTTCAAAGTTTCTGATGCCTCTAAAGGAGCTGAGTGGGCACCTCCTAAGGGTTCTGGTAAGAGACAATCGAGAATGCCTAAATCCTTCAAATCCCAGGAGGTAATTTTAAGCGCTTCCGCAGCCTCCGCCGAACGGGCCGCATCCTTCCATAAAATAGCGGCACAGGCTTCAGGACTGGCTACCGTATAAACCGAATGCTCAAACATCATCAACCGGTCGCCCACCCCGATACCCAAGGCTCCTCCTGAGCCCCCCTCACCAATCACTGTACAAATAATGGGGACGTCTAGGGCAAACATTTCCCGCAGGTTGTAGGCAATCGCCTCCCCCTGCCCCATAGCCTCGGCTTCATAGCCCGGAAAGGCCCCCGGAGTATCAATAAAGGTAATGATTGGCATTGAAAATCGATTGGCATGGCGCATCAGCCTCAGGGCCTTACGGTACCCCCCAGGGGAAGCCATACCGAAATTTCGGGCCACATTATCCTTAGTATCCCGCCCTTTTTGATGACCTAAAATCACCACCGGACGACCTTCCAGTCGAGCCAAACCGCCGACCAGAGCCCGGTCGTCTTTGCCCGAGCAGCGATCGCCGTGGAGTTCAAGCCATTCGTCAGTGATCGCTTGAATATAGTCTAAGGTGCTGGGTCGCCGGGGATGCCGGGCCACCTGCAGCCGTTGGGCGGGCGTTAAATTTGAAAAAATTTCTTGCCGCAAATGGTTGGCGCGACTTTCCAGCTGGCGAATTTGGACTGAAACGTCAACCTCATTCTCTTCTGCCAATTCACGAATCTGGCTAATTCGAGCCTCTAATTCCGCCAGAGGCTTTTCAAAAGCAAGTAGAACAGGTCTACGCTCGGTCGACGCCATAGTCAGCAACCTACGTGAATGAATCTTCGACCTTAGCGCTGCCCCCAGTCGATCAACGTGAGACAAACCCTCAGGCAAACCCTAGGATACCAAGCCGCGTGACCAGTTGGCTAAGGTAGAAAAGTGGGGTTTCGGCCAGGTCTTGGTTTAAGATCAAAAAGATTATTAAAAATTGTGTTTTTTGTAGTTCTTTCCCCCCCTGCTATGGCTAACGCCCTCACCTCACAGAGATTGTTTTCCCGGCATTTGACGTCTCTCCTGGCGGATCTGGTGCTCCTTGGCTTGGTGTCTGGGCCTCTGGCGGCTCCTTTTCTCCGGGCATCAGGAATATTTCCCCTGACCACCATTGCCGACATCATTTATGCCATGGGTGAGGCCGTTTGTCCTCAACCAGAGATGGGGCTACCCCTGGCCGGGCCCAATCAAATGGCGGTGTGTATGCGCTGCTATGGCACCGTGGCAGGCCTGGTGCTGATGCGATGGCTGTATCACCAAAATCAAGGACGCAGCCGTTACTGGCTTGAACAATATGGATTATGGGGATTTGCCTTGACCTTTGTTATTTGCCTGGCCTACCCCCTGGAACTGGCGTTGCAAAAAACGTCCTGGTGGGGTATGAACCATAGCGTAATGACCCTATTTGGTTTCGTCGCTGGGGTCGGGTTAGGGGCCTTCGTGATGACCATTTTTCACAGTGACGACGACGTTGCGGTTTAGGGTGATGGGTACCAACCGATAATTCTTTATTTAATTTTTTCATCTCTATATTAACCGGATGAATAAAGCGGGAAGGATGGGATTAAAGTTTGCCGCCCATGGGCATAAAATAAAGTCCTGCCAATTCAAGTTCTTCATTGAGACCTTCCATTCGTGAAAGTTTTTTTGTACCACACCCCCGAAGAAGTGCCCGACCACGGTATCCCTGACTGTGCCATTGCCATTGACGTGTTGCGGGCAACCTCGACTATGGCTGCAGCGTTGGAAGCCGGGGCAGAAGCAATTCAAGTCTTTAGCGATGTCAATGAATTACTCGCGGTGAGTGACAGCTGGCCTCAGGAGAAGCGTCTGCGGGCCGGGGAACGGGGAGGTGCCATGGTAGAGGGCTGCGATCTGGGAAATTCCCCCCTGGACCATTCTGAGCAGCGATCCCAGGGGAAGCGACTGTTTATGACTACCACCAATGGGACTCGCTGCCTGAAGCGCATTGAACATGCTCCGACGGTGATCACCGCAGCCCTCACGACCCGGCAGGCGGTGGTCAACTTTGTACTGAAACACCAGCCCGAAACGGTTTGGCTGGTGGGCTCCGGTTGGGAAGGAACCTACTCCCTGGAGGATACGGTATGTGCAGGAGCAGTTTTCCACGGTTTAATTGCAGCGACCGGGAAAACCTTTAAAGACATGGCCGGCAATGATGCCGCCATTGCCTCTGTCAGTCTTTATCTGCAGTGGCAAGATCAGCTCCTGGACCTCATGCACTATGCCAGCCATGGCCAGCGGTTACTGAAACTGCAAAATGAGGCCGATCTTAAATACTGTGCTCAGCTGGATGTTCTAGACGTAGTTCCCATTCAGCGGGAACAGGGAGTGCTAGCCTGCGGGTAAACGATTTAGAGGGTTTCATTCTTGTCTGTGTCTTTGCAGCGCCTCATTATTGGCCCCGACCAATTTTTAGACCAATCTATTCGGTTAACGACCGACCAGCAGCATTACCTCTACCGGGTTTTGAGACTTTCTCCTGGCCAGCAGTTTATCGCCCTCAATGGCAGGGGCGGGCAATGGTTAGCCTCCCTCACCGAGGATAGCGGCAGGGCTACCCTGCTTCAATGGCTTGAGGGATGCTCTTCGCACCAGCCAACCATTACCCTGGCTATTGCTATCCCCAAGGGCAGCGGCTTCGATGAACTGGTGCGCCAGACCACCGAACTAGGGGTGAGTACCCTACAGCCCATTGTGACCCAACGCACCCTGCACCGGCCTAACCCCAACAAGCTGGAACGGTGGCGACGCATTGCCGCTGAGGCGACCGAGCAGTCCGAGCGCCTCTGGCTGCCTACCCTCAAGGCCCCCCTTGCCTGGACGGATTTCGTTGCCCTCCCCGACGCTGGTCAGCGATATCTATGTGTGGCTCGCCAGTCGCCCCACCACCTGCTCACTCACCTGCAGCACCTGGAAGAAGACCTGCGAGCAATACCCATCACCATTGCCACCGGCCCTGAAGGAGGTTGGACTGCCGCTGAAATTGATCAGGCCCTGCAGGGTGGATTTTGTCCTGTTTCCCTGGGCCCTACCATCCTGAGAGCGGTGACAGCTCCCCTGGCGGCCCTGGCGATGGTAACGGCGGCGATCAACAGTGTCTCCTGGGGGACCATTTCGGAGTGATTCTCAATAAGAAAAAACTATTGCAACTTTACCTGATCATTCGGTATTATTCTCAATAAGGGAGAATTATTGAAATTCAATCGGAGGTTCGTACCGTGGCTGCCTACACTCCATCTGCTCTAAAGGCTGAATTAAACGAGCGTGGCTGGAGAATGACGCCACAACGGGAAACCATGCTCAAAACATTTCAGAACCTCCCGGAAGGGACCCACCTGAGCGCTGAAGACCTCTGCGAAAAGCTAAATCAAGGCGGGGAACCCATCAGCCTGTCTACCATTTATCGCAACCTGAAGCTGATGGCCCGCATGGGTATCCTGCGGGAATTGGAACTTGCGGAAGGGCAAAAACGCTACGAAATCAATCAACCCGCGCCCCACCATCATCACCATCTAATTTGCGTTCGCTGCAATAAAACCATTGAATTCAAGAACGATTCAGTCCTTAAAGTTGGCGCTAAAACCGCCGATAGGTCAGGTTATCATCTGCTGGACTGTCAACTTCTCATCCATGGAATTTGTCCCACCTGTCAGCGGTCAATCGTGCCGGTCTAGGGAATCTTACAGCACCTGATGAGTATATTTATGCTGCTTCACATTGTCTGATTTAGAGATTTTGTTTTTGGTGTTGAGGACCCGTTTTTGTTCAACGGAATAATTTATTCCTGTGAAGGGCTCCCCGGGGGGGATGAGTTGTGTTGCCTGGGGCCGATGGATATAGCTGCGAGCGGTGGCTTCCAGTCTTTCGGCAAAATCTTCACAGGGCTGGGGGGTAGGCTGCTGGTCAACCATTAGACCAACGGT
>CAZPYG010000025.1:0-48444 GCA_964590465.1 uncultured bacterium
GGTGGGCGATACCGGGCAGTTGTCGGCAATGGAAGCCGGGAATCCTGACTAATCCACAATACGAATGATGTCCTGCAGGCCAAACCGGTTATGGCGGCGAATGCCCCAGGGCAGAGTCATGGGCCTGCATTAACGCTTCTTCGTGCTGAAAATGCTCAGTAGTGTGGGACGCCATCGTCTGCATCATGGCTTGCAGCCTGGCCGCACTGGCTGAGTTCTGCATGGCGGCATGGAGGTCATTGACCATGTCAAAGAGAATCTTGTGTTCCTGATCGATGCGGGCATCGCCGGTCAGGTAGTCATCTTGCCAGTGGGCAACGGTCAGGGAACTGGAGGTTGTCATTTGCTTGAGTCAATAGTTGCTATCGTCAGATGTCGATATTAGCAGAGGCTTATGACCATCACGACGTTAAGCAGCTCCTACCTTTGAAGCTTTGGCGGGGGCAGTTGTCTCTGCCGTCTGAGTGACCTGAATATGGCCCCGAAACATGTTCATGCCGCAGGTGAACTCATAACTACCCGGCTGCTGGGGCGTGAATTCGATCGCCGTTGTCTGGTTTACGGGTAAATGGCGGGCGATATGAAAATCTGGGAGCTTCACTTCTTCCAGGCAGCTATTGGGGTCGGTACGGTGAAAGTTGAGCCGCACGGGCTGTCCTGCCTGCACCACAATTTGGCTGGGATCATAGCCTCCGTTAACGGTGACGGTGATCTCCTGCACGCCGCCGCTGGATTTGGCCTTCTGGGTTTTGGGCTTGCTAAACAGGAACCACCAGAGTTCCAGGCCGATTAACCCAAAGCCTCCGGCAGTGACGGCAGCTTTCGCCCAGAGGGGCTGTTCGATGCGCTGAAACTCGCTGGTTTGCTCCACCAGGGGTTCGCCCATGCCTGCTTCGTGACCCATTTGAGCAGGCGTGCTGGTAGCGGTTCCCAGGAGAAAGCCGAGGGTGGTGAGGGTGGTGAGGGGGAGGTGTTTCATGGGTAGGAGGGTGTGAGGGCAGAAGCTAGGGATGAATCAGTTTTGAGTTCTGAGTTTTGAAGTTTGAATTGGTCAGTTAACTCAAACCTCAAAACTCAAAACTCAAAATTCAATCTGCTTTTTGGGTCGAAAGTTCCGTAACCGCAGGGCATTCGTGACGACAGAGACGGAACTGAAGGCCATCGCTGCCCCCGCGATAATGGGGTTGAGCAGCCAGCCGAAGAAGGGGTAGAGGATGCCCGCTGCGATAGGGATGCCAGCGACGTTGTAGATGAAGGCGAAGAACAGGTTTTGGCGAATGTTGCGGATGGTGGCGCGGGAAAGCTGAATGGCGGTGACGATGCCCCACAGGTCACCGGAAATCAGGGTGAGGTCGCTGGCGGCGATCGCCACGTCGGTTCCTGTGCCAATGGCAATGCCAACATCTGCCTGGGCTAAAGCTGGCGCATCGTTGATGCCGTCACCCACCATCGCCACCAGCTTGCCTTCCTGCTGGAGCTTCACGATCTGGTCGGCCTTCTGATCGGGGCGCACTTCAGCCATCACCCGCTGGACGTTGACTTCCCTGGCAATCACCTCAGCGGTACGGCGGTTGTCCCCCGTGAGCATCACCACTTCCAGACCCATCTTTTGCAGGGTACGAATGGCGCTGGCAGAGGAAGGTTTGACCGCATCGGCAATGCCCATCAGGGCTTCCACCTGACCATCTACCGCCATCCAGACGGCGGTTTTCCCCTGGGTTTCCAGCCGATCCCACTGCGCTTTCAATCTCTGGGTGGCAATGCCCAGTTCGCTCATCCAGCGGTGGGTGCCAATCTGCACCCAGTGTCCGTCAACGTGGCCCTGCACACCGCTGCCTGCAACGGCTTCGAACTCTCGGGGTGCCGTCAGAGTCACCTGTTGACCCAGAGCGTATTGCACCACGGCTTCCGCCAGGGGATGCTCAGAGTTGCGCTCCAGGGAACCCGCTAGCTTTAGCAGGGCCAACTCGTTGCCGTTGGCGGTGCCTTTGACCGTGAGGTAGTCCGTGACGGTGGGTTTACCCTGGGTGATGGTGCCCGTCTTGTCCAGCACGATGGTTTGGATCTTATGGGCCAGCTCCAGGCTCTCGGCCCCTTTAATCAGAATGCCGTTCTCTGCGCCCTTACCCGTGCCCACCATAATCGAGGTCGGTGTCGCCAGTCCCAACGCACAGGGGCAAGCTAGAATCAGCACGCCCACGGTCGTGATTAAGGCCATGCTCACGTTGCCCATGATGTTGAACCAGAGGACAAAGGTGAGAATGGCGATCGCAATCACCGCTGGCACAAACCAGCTCGTCACCCGATCCGCCAGGCGCTGAATGGGAGCCTTCGACCCTTGAGCTTGCTGCACGAGTTTAACAATCTGCGCCAGGAAGGTATCTTTACCGACCCGCGTGGCCCGGAACTTGAAGCTTCCCATCTTATTCAGGGTAGCCCCAATCACTTCATCGCCAACTCCTTTGCGTACGGGCACACTCTCCCCCGTAACCATGGCTTCATCCAGGGTAGAGGCCCCTTCGACGATTTCCCCATCCACGGGAATCTTTTCGCCGGGACGCACCAGAATCACGTCCCCCACCACCACATCGGCAATGGGCACATCCATTTCCTGGCCGTTGCGAATCACGCGGGCGGTTTTCGCCTGCAATCCCATCAGTTTACGAATCGCTTCGGAGGTTTGCCCTTTGGCCCGGTTTTCCAGCAGATTACCCAGCAAAATGAGCGCGATGATGATAGCGGCAATTTCAAAATAAACATCCGGCTTCAATCCCTGATTTAAAAACCATTGGGGATAAAGCATCGGAAATAAAGAGTAAAGATACGCCGTACCCGTCCCCACAGCGACCAGGGTATCCATCGTTGCGGAATGGTGCTTCAGGGATTTCCAGGCATTGATAAAGAAACCACTCCCCGCCCACAGCATTACGGGTAACGTCAACACCAACTGCAACCAGGGATTATGCAACCACATGGGGAAGCCGGGAATCACCAACCCCGTCATGGCTGGAATGGAACCAACCATCATCACTGCACCGATAACCACGCTAAAGATAACTTTGCGCCGGAGCTGGCGTTCCTCAGTGGCTCGTTCCCGTCGTTCTTCGTCATCTTCATCCATCAGTACGTCATCCTGCATGGGGAAGGCCGCATAGCCCGCGTCATCCACGGCGGCCTGGATGTCAGCCACGCTGGTTTTTTCGGGGTCGTAGTTGACGGCGGCCTGCTCAGTCCCAAAGTTGACGCTGCAGGATTCGACCCCCGGTACCGACTGGATGGCCGTTTCCACATTACTGGCGCAGGAGGCACAGCTCATGCCCCGAAGTTTAAAGGTTTGACTGGTCATGGCTTTCTCCTTCAGGCAACCGGATAGCCAGCAGTGGAGTACCTTTCAGGTTGTTTCAGCCCTACTGACTTAGACTTCATGGTGAACTCTCTAGTTGACTGTAGAGTCAAGGAGTGAAAGGTTAAGATTTATGGCTGAACTTGCGCCTACTTCATAAGGTTGAAGTTGGGTTTCTGGCTATTGATAGGTGTTGAAGCAGGGAGTTTCTCGGTATCCCTGAGCCATCGCTACTCAGATAAACTTGATAACTCTTAATCACGACCCCTATCAATTGTTTCTTTTTCTTGCTTAAACGGCAATTTGTTTCTGAGGAAGGATTGTTGTTCTGTCGTTTTGCAATTGACTGAATGTAGCCGTTCCCATTTGAACATCTTTCCTAAAATTTCATCTTTTACCTATTGAGTTAAAGGAAAACCTATGACGAGTAAAGAAACCGCAATGGAAAGCCATACCAATACAGATCAGGGTGGCGGTATGAGCAGTAGCTACGTCCGATACTTTGCCATGATTGGCACCTCCATCGTGGTGATGTTCTTCCTGATGTATTTGCATTCCTATCAAATTATTGAGCACGCCTGGTTCAGCGAAACGCGGGCGTTTATGGCCCTGATTATGGGGGCCGCCATGATGGTGATCATGCTGTCGTACATGCTGAACATGTATAAAAGCCGCAGTATGAACATTGCTATTTATGCTGGTGCCATTGTGCTGTTTGGGGTTTCGCTGTGGCTGGTGCGCAGCCAAATCACCGTCAGCGATGTGGACTATATGGAAGGCATGATTCCCCACCATTCCATCGCCATTCTGACCAGCGAACGGGCTCAGATTCAGGATTTGCGAGTGCGTGAATTAGCCGATGAAATTATTGCAGCCCAGCGCCGCGAGATTGCTGAAATGAAGTGGCTGATTTCTGACATCCGGGAAAACGGGTTGGTGACGTCCCAGGCCGATCTGGAAGGAAGACCTTTGCCCGAGTTTGAAGCGACCGCCGAATAGCATTGCCCCTGAACATGGCGAGAGCCCCAGCCACTCCCACGAATCATCAGGAAGCTTTGATGTCACCAAGACCAGCCGCTACCAGGTGCTGGCGGACAAGGTGGCTTTCTGGCTGACCATCATTGCCATCTCTGTCGGTACCCTCACCTTCATCGTCTGGCTGACCCTGGCGGATTTGATCTTTTCCATCAACCGGGCGGTGACGGTGCTGGTGATTACCTGTCCCCACGCTTTGGGCCTGGCGATTCCCCTGGTAATTGCCAACTCCACCGGGCTGGCCGCCCGCAACGGCATTCTGGTGCGCAATCGGGATTCCCTGGAGCGAGCCAAGAACATCAAAATTGTCGCCTTCGATAAGACAGGCACCCTGACCCAGGGCAAGTTCGGCGTGCAACATATCGCCGCCGATGGCATGGATGAGAATCAGGCTCTGTCCATTGCCGCCGCCCTCGAAAATCCTTCGGAACATCCCCTGGCGAAGGCCATTGTTGATTTCGCCAAACAACGCCAACTCGACCTGCCCCAGATGAAAGACTTCCAGACCGTAACCGGACGGGGGGTAGAGGGCATCAACGATGCGGCGGCATTACTGGAAGCCAACATGGGTCTGGCCATTGGGGCCGGAACGAATGTGGCGATCGAATCCGCCGACCTGGTGCTGGTGGAAGACGATCCCCTGGATGCGGTGAAAGCCCTGGTGCTGGCGAAAAAGACCTACGGCAAGATGATTCAAAACCTGTTCTGGGCCACGGGGTACAACGTCATCGCCATTCCCCTGGCGGCAGGGGTGCTGTCGGCCTGGGGCTTTGTGCTGTCTCCGGCGGTAGGAGCGTTGCTGATGAGCCTTTCCACCGTGATTGTGGCGATTAACGCGATGATGTTGCGGAGGGCAAAGCTGGCTTAGGAGAACTCTGGGAAAGAAAATACCTCCGAGCAGGGCCTGCGCCCTTGGTGAGTGCCTGATAAAGTGGGTAATTTTGTTGCAAGAGATCCCCTTTGATGCCAGGTCAATCTATATCACCAATGGTTCAGCGCAGGATAGTAAAGTTGGCATAGATGTAAATGGAATGGATGAGCCAGTTTTCAGGTACAGCGCTGATTCTGATAGTTCTATCAGATGTTTTTCTCACCGTTCTTTATCCTCGTAGTGGCAAAAATACCCTTAGTTTGTTGTTGAGCAAAGCGGTTTGGGATTGGAGAGAGCGGTACTTTAAATGTATCGAGAAATTGCATCAACACAATATCGAAACCATGCCTGACCTGGAGGCAGGAGCTGACCACTATGTAATCCTACGACAACAATGGGAACCGATAGTGGTTACTCTTGCCCATTATATGGACTATAGCTGGGACGAAATCGCACCTCTATAGTGTCCTCCTCTCCCAGGATATTAAGCACCGTAAATTATGGTTTTCTGGGTACGGTTTTCCTAAACTCTCCAGTTAGTTGGAGGGTTTAAACTGAATACATACGTTCCGAGGGGGCTCACCCTATGCGACTGTCTACTAAATCTATTGCCGTGATCGCAGGGCTCACTGCTGTGACCGCAGGTGCGATCGCGATTCCTTTTATCTCCTCATCCTCCAGTGCGAACCCCTTTCAGCAAGCTGGCCGCCCCGGTTGGCAAATGCCCATGAACTGGGGACAGGGCCCCATGCAACGGGGACATCAACAGCACATGATGCAGATGATGCAGGCCAACAACGAGTTTGAATTCTTGAGCCTGATGATTCCCCACCATGAGGAAGCCATTGCCACCGCGCAGCGGGTGCTGGAGTACAGCGATCGCCCTGAGATGCGCGAGTTTGCCCAGGACATCATTGATGTGCAAACCGCAGAGATCGAGCAGATGGAATCCTGGTTGGTCGAATGGTATCCCGGTCAGGAAACCAACCTCACTTACACTCCCATGATGCGCGACCTCAGCCAGCTGGAAGGGGATGACCTGGATCAGGCCTTTCTGGAAGATATGGTCATGCACCACATGGGGGCTGTGATGATGTCCCAGCGCCTGGTAAACCATGGTCTGGTCGAACATCAGGAAGTTCAGCCCTTCGCTCAAAACATTGCCACCACCCAGCGGCAGGAAATCTGGCAGATGCAGGGGTGGCTGCAAGACTGGTACGGCGTCAGCGACATGCCCGGGCCAATGCATAGGGGTCGGTTTTAGAGGTTAGGAGCGATATCAGGTTGACCTAATGCCTCGATACAGATCGGCGATCGCAACTTCCAAACCAATACGTTTCAAAAAGATGCGATCTCCCGGACCATAACTTTCGGTTTCCCAATGGCCAGGGTTGGATGCTGAGCGTCGCCGACATTCAACCCGCATTTCATCCTGGGAAATTAATACGTATTCTTCCAGAGACTCTAGAACTTGATAATCTTCAAACTTAGCACCCCGATCAAATTCTTCTGTCGAGGGGGAAAGCACCTCAGCGACGAGCTTTGGGTAGCGCTTCACGTAGCGGTCTGACCTATCCCGCGGATTGCAGGTCACAAAGGTATCAGGATAGTAGAAAAAATTATTGGCGTAGTTGACCTTGACATCCCCAGAGAAAAATTGACAGTCACCCTCTCGTAAGTGGAGATTTATTTCCGTTAATAAGTTGATACTGAGGCGGCTGTGATTGTCGCTACCTCCCGCCATCGCATAAACCAGCCCCTGCCGATACTCATGGCGAATGGCATTCTCATGCTCCATCGCTAAATACTCTTGAGGGCTAAATCCAGCGGGGATGGCAATCATGGTGTCAGTAGCTTCGTCAACGTCATAGCCAGTTGCTCCTAATTTAGCGAAAGACGGCCCCCAAAAATCAGCCTGAGAACTAAGCTGCCATCGGTAGCTTAATAGTGAACACACTTCCTTTACCCAACTCGCTCTGTACCTGAATTTCACCCCCATAGGACTGGGCGATCGCCAGGGCAATCGACAGCCCTAATTCCGACCCACCACTTTGGGCTGTATGGCATCATCTACCACATTCAGCACCATGCGGTAAAACTGTTCCAGCAACACAGCAATTCTCATTTTGGGTCGCCGCCGTTCGGCCTGAGCAATTGACCCAGATCCTGGGTCAATTGCTCAGCTTAAGCGGTATTACATTCTCTTGAAAGCCATATTGAGAATTGCTGAGATGCAACGGATTGGAACCCAACCTACGCTGGTTCGAGTTTCTTCCTTGACGCGAACGGTGCGTCTGGGTTGTCGTCTGCGAATTAATCTGGGGGAAGTGGCAATG
The DNA here is from genome assembly GCA_964590465.1 of uncultured bacterium. Taxonomy (GTDB): domain Bacteria; phylum Cyanobacteriota; class Cyanobacteriia; order Phormidesmidales; family Phormidesmidaceae; genus CAZPYG01. The sequence continues at coordinate 7,586 of CAZPYG010000025.1, forward strand.
ACGCACCCTACGGAGAATCGAGCTTTATCGACTACCTAGGGCTGGAGCCACTAACAGCTTTGCCGCCAGGGCTGTACGTTCGACCAGGGAGTCGAGATAAACGAATTCGCCGGGGGCGTGGGCGCTGTCGCCGACGGCACCGAGACCATCGAGGGTGGGGGTGTAGAGGCTGGTGGTGTTGCCGTCGGAGCCGCCGCCTGCGGTGGCCCAGTCGAGGGATAAGCCCAGATCGGTGGCGGCAGTTTGGGCAATTTGCCAGAGTTCTCGATTGCCTGGGGTCTGTTCCATGGGGGGACGACCGATACGTCCGGTAATCTCCAATCGGGTGCCGGGGGTAACGGACTGCAGATTGTGGATGGCGGATTCGATGGGGGGAACATCGGCCTGGTGTAAAACGCGCACGTCCACAACGGCCTTACTTTGGGGGGCGATCATATTGGCCCGAATGCCGCCGTCGATGGTACCCACATTGACGGTGATGCCCCGGTCGGGGTCGTTGAGGGCAAACAGCTGCTGGATCACGTGGGACAGTTCCAAAATGGCGCTGGCTCCTTTTTCGGGATCAAGACCGGCGTGGGCGGCCTGACCGTGGACGGTGATGGTAAACCGCCCTACCCCTTTACGGGCGGTTTTGAGGTGGCCTCGGGGTCCCAGGGAAGGTTCGAAGATGAGGGCGCGATCGCACCCCTGGGCCAACCGCCGAATATACCGGGTCGACTCCCCACTGCCGATCTCTTCGTCAGAGTTGATAAATATCACGGGCGCAATGGCCAGATCCCCCTGCAGTTCCTGCACCGCCTCGATGGCAAACAGAATCATCACCAGCCCGGCCTTCATGTCGTAGCTGCCGGGACCGTAGAGTTTATCCTGGTCCACCGACAGGGGCATTTCGGCCAGGGTGCCGATGGGCCAGACGGTGTCGCAGTGACCCACCAGCATCTGGATAGGCTGGCGGGATTGCCGGGAATCTGGAACGGCAAACAGGTGGCCTCCCGTTCTGCGTCCCGGCAGCAGACGCACCCGAAAATCCCGCTGACGAAACTCCTGCCGCAGCAAATGCAGAATCGGCTCCTGGGATTCTGGATCTGTCGATGGCGTCTCCATTTGCACCAAAATTTCCAGCAGGGTTTGCATGTCTCCCCGCCGGGGCAGGAGATAATCCAACAATTGGGAGCCGGAAACGGCGGGTACGTGAAGGGCAGTCATCGCTGAAATCCCTCATGGAACGGAAACGCCTGGCTGTGGTCCAGGGTGGCAAAGCGCCCTGGCGACAGGTAAGCCAGCAGGGGGGACTGGCGCAGCAGGTCCTGGTCATCGAGGTCGGAGGACCGCAGGGCCGTTTCATCCACATGGGCGGCGACGATTTTTCCAGCGATCAGGCTGTTGTCTCCAAAGCCATCCACGATGCGCATGAGGTTGCATTCCAGGTTCAGGTAGGCATCCTGCAGAAACACCCCGTCGATGATCTTCGCTGGAATCGTGGGCAGGACATTCAGAGCAGGCTTCTGGTCATGGTCGCAGCGGGGGGTGGCGGTCAGGCTGGTGGTTAACACCTGGCTGGGACGGGGAAAGCTGACGGTAAACTCTCGGGTACGCCGGATGTTGCCGTAGGTATGGTGACGGGGGGTGCAGATGAAGCCAAAGTAATTCCCCCACCCCAGCGGCATGGCCATGTGCTTGGCGGCTAAATCGTAGGACCCATCCCGTTCCCGCGTACCCACCACCACCAGGGGCGCGACGGTAAAGAACCGCTCCCAAATGGGCTGATCCAGATCGAGGGAAATTAGAGTGGGCTGGGTGGCTGACGTCATAGTCTGACTGCTCCCGCCGGGGCACAGTGCAGCGGGTGCCTCCTAAATTTTCATGGTATCAAGTGGCGAAGCAGATAGCGTGATTGGGGAATAACTCGTAATACCGAGGGCGTGAGGCTCCTGTGATGCCACTGCAAGTTACCTCAATTTCAGTTTACGGTAAGGCCAGGGTAATGTAGTGCTTTCGTTACTTTAAGCCGTAACGCATCGCTTACGGTATTGAGTTTCTCGCTTGAGGCGAACGGTGCGTTCCAGCCAAGGCAGAGTCTTTGGACCATTGCAGGGTTGGCCCGAGGCCGAGAACACACCCTACACACAATAAAGCTTTCAGGGTGTTGGAAGAAGCCAAAGTCACCCGTTTCTGACACGTTGACAGGGATATGGAGGCACTGCCCAAAAGTAAACCCCCTGAATACTGCCCACCAGCCTTAATTCAGCGGTATTCCAGCCTATTGGCCTTGACTAAAAACTCATCCAGATACTGGCTTAAGGGAGGAGTTCCCACATCCTCAAACTCATAGCGGGCTCTCAAGACAGGCTTATTCACCTGGATCAGCTGGGCCAGGTCAATGGGGGTGGCTGCCACCACCACATCCGCGGGGGTGGCGTTGATGGTTTGCCGTAGAGCCTCCAGTTGATTAGGGGAATAGCCCATGGCGGGGAGGACTGAGCCGATGTGGGGATATTTGGCGTAGACCGCAGCAATATCCGGCGCAGCATAGGGCCGGGGATCGACCAGATTTCCAGCATGGGCTTTGGTTGCAGCTACATATCCTGCCCCATAGGCCATGCCGCCGTGGGTGGTGGTGGGGCCATCTTCAAGCACCAGCACATCCAACCCTTCCAGATTGTAGGGACTGCCAATCGCCTCCAGGTTCTCCAGGCGAATGGGGGAAGCCGCGCGGACGATTCTGGCTTTGGGGTTCACCTTTCTAGCGGTCGCTTCAACCTGCTGAATATCAGCCGTCGAGGCCGCATCTACTTTGGCAATCACCACAATGTCGGCCATGCGCAGCGCTACTTCGCCGGGATGGTGGCTGGTTTCGTGGCCCGCCCGCAGGGGATCAACCAGCACCAGATGCAGGTCGGGGCGCACAAAGGGAAAGTCATTATTGCCGCCATCCCACAGGATAATGTCGGCTTCTTTTTCGGCACGTTCTACAATCCGGGCATAGTCTACCCCGGCAAAGACCACGTTCCCCATTTCAATATGGGGTTCATACTCTTCCCGCTCTTCCACGGTGCATTGAGCTGTCTGCAGGTCGTCTAGAGTGGCAAACCGCTGCACCGCTTGCTTTTCCAGGTCGCCGTAGGGCATGGGATGGCGAATTACCGCCACCTTTAGGCCCTTTTCACGCAGCTGTCTGGCAATCCAGCGGGTAGTTTGGGATTTGCCGCATCCGGTGCGCACGGCAGAAACCGCAATCACCGACACATTCGCCTTGAGCATGGTGGCCTGCGGCCCCAGCAGTACAAAGTTGGCCCCTGCCGCCAGCGCCCGCGAGGCCAGGTGCATGACCTGGGCATGGGGAATGTCGCTGTAGGCAAAGACCACCTGATCAACACCGTGGGTATAACAGAGCTGCTCCAGCTCGTTCTCATCCACAATGGGAATGCCCTCAGGATAGAGGAGACCGGCCAGAGAAGGGGGATAGCGTCGTCCAGCGATGCCTGAGATTTGGGCCGCAGTAAAGGCAACGACTTCTTGCTCGGAATTATTCCGATAAACCAGATTGAAATTGTGGAAGTCGCGCCCGGCGGCTCCCATAATGACGACCTTTTGGGGGGACGGCTGTCCTTGCATAAAACTCCAACCTTTACTGAAAATTAGTCTTCGTCCCAGGCTTCATGGGCTAATAAATCAATCACCCGATCCCGGAGTAAATAGCCTTGGGCTTCCAGCTCCAACTCCACCGCTTCCCACTCTCGAGCCGGGAAATGCTGACACAGAGTATAGATGGGGTTTTGGCGGCCCAGTTTTCCACTTTGGACCAGATGGCAGGCTTCCTCACGAATTGCTTCAATTCCAATGACAATGGTTGATGTCAACACGGCTAGTATCCTCTAGCGAAGATCAAATTATCAGAAGACTCCTTATATCCAGATTAGGATAAATTCTGTATGGAAGGCTACATTTAACAAAAGTTTTGACTCTGCCCACCCCTGTCAAGGGGGTCCAAAGAGGAGGAAGTTGACTCCATCGAACTCGCCAAAAGCTTGATTATGGGTAGGGTGTGTCCCGGCCTCAGGCCCATCCTGCGATGGGGCAAACTATTCTGCCCTGGCCGGAACGCACCGTTTGCGTCAGGCAGGAAGCTCAATATCGGAAGCGATGCGTTACGGCCCAACGTTAGAGTTTGTGGGACTTTGGCGCAGGTTAGTGGGCCGATAACGCATCCTACAGTGGTCGCAGATTCGGCTTAAACACACCTTGACAGAGCTGGCAGTGCCAACCCTACGGCAGATCAAGGCTTCTGGCGATTTGCGCAGGTCAATTTCGTCCTATTTCAGTGACATTCCTCCTTGAACCGCTATGGAAGTTTATTCAGGTAATCCCTCAGAGGTGAGATTCCAGGCTTCTTTCCAATAGTTTGTCTTGGGTTTCGTCTGCCTTAGCCCTTGCTTGAGCTAACCCCTCACGAGCCTGGGCGTCCACCTTTGACATCTCAGAATGGTGAAGCTCTTCTTTGCTTCTGGAGCGCATGACATCCTGGCGCAGCTCTTCTTCCTGACGTTGCTTGACTAGCAACTCGCGGGCTTGTTCGGCTTGCTTATCCATTGTTTTTATTCTCTATTTGGAAAGTATTATGCAAATGAAACAGGTTTGGTTATCCTTCAAAAAAAGTCTCGACATGGTACCTGTATCGAGACTTAAGGGAGGCGAAGCATCCAAAGTTGCTTCCTCTACAAGCAGCCCAAAGCTCGGGCATATTCGAATCAATTTTGGCCAGGCCTTTGGAACCTTACTCAAACAGTTGAAAAATTGCTCGGATACGTCCGAATCTTCTGGACTGGTGGAGTGGGATGATTTCACCCATTACTACAACTGTACTAAAAACAAAATAGTCTCAGACAAACCTCTAAATATCTTGATATTATTTCTTTGAAAAAAATATTTTTGCTAATTTTCAAAAAGAATTTTCACAAGATTGACTATTTCCAAAAATATCCAAGTAAGGATTTTCGTATAGAAATAAGGTTTGTGAATAGGAGTAAAAAACATCTTGGATGCGCTATTCTAGCTCTTATGGGGCCAAATCTTCAATCAAGAATGAGAATAGATGCACCTCAAATCCAGCCAGGTCCTGTTACAAACTAAAATTTTTCATTCTCATCGGTCCACACCGAAAGAATCTTTAAATAATAGGAAACCATTATGGCCAATCCAGAAAATACCAACCCAACCCCTTCTCATTATGATCCGCATATCGTTCCAGCGGAAACCGCAGCGCGGGAGAAACGTGAGGGGTCTCACTATGGCCAGGTTGAACATGACCCCAAAAGTTCAGAACATGTCCATACCCGCGATGGTTACACGGTCGATCAGGAAGGTTTGATCAATAACTATGCCGTTGAACCTCCGATGTACATCAATGAACCGGGTGATCTGGACGAAGAGAGAAATGCTGAGCATGAAAGACAGGTTAGCGATCGCAAAGCCCTATCTGAAGATGAAGAGGGCAAACTGACCATGGAGCATGACTGGCGACATAAAGGTCCCGGTTTGATCTGAGAACTGGGTGCTAGACTCCCATTGCACAAACGCCCAAGTCGAGCGCCAGGTGACGGTCAGCGCTCAAAAGAAGGGCGCTTGACGCTTGAGTGTGATGAAGCCTGGTCGTTTGTCGGAAGCAAGGGCAACAAGCAATGGATTTGGCTGGCAATTAATCGTGAGACGGGCGAAATTGTAGGGGTTTATATCGGAGACCGCAGTCGTGCTGGAGCCCAGGCCCTATGGGTGTCCTTGCCTCCGGTGTACCGTCAGTGCGCGGTCTGTTACAGCGACTTCTGGGAGGCCTATGAAACCGTTATCCCGAGCAAACGACACCGAGCCGTCGGCAAGGACAGTGGCCAAACGAATCGGATTGAGCGGTTCAACTGTACGCTACGTCAGCGGGTATCGCGACTCGTCCGCAAGACACTGTCTTTTTCCAAGAAGCTCGAAAATCACATTGGCGTGATCTGGTATTTCATCCATCACTACAATGCGTCCTTACATGTTTAGGACTACCCAAAATTCTAAGTCAGAGACCACAAAAGAGAGTAGTTCCTCCTCACGCCCGTAACTGAGCTACCCGCTGGAAACTACCGGGACCGCATTCTTTCTCGAACTCGGCGATAATCCAGTCGTCTTTTTTGCCCAGGCGTCTGGCGCTTTTTTGGAGATACTGCAGATACTCCAGCATTTCCACCGGGCGAGGGTTGGGACCATAGATGGAGCCCCGATACCATTCATCCTTTGGCCAGCGACCGCAGTGCTCCCAAAACGAGCGTTCTGCCCAGGTGGGGGCGTTCTGGCGCAGGTAGGCGCGACGGCGATGGCTATGGAACAGGTTAACCAAAGTGGGGATGTCATTGATCTGATGGGCCTGGTCGGCGGAGTAGATCTCCACCATGTCCTCCAGGTTGATGGGACGTTCGCTCACCCACTGGTGCCCGCAGTCGGAACATTTGACGATAAACGACAGCACAATCCGCCCGCACTGGGGGCAGGGCTTGGTCGGGGGGGGCTTGCCGCCGCCGCTGCCTTTGTCCTTCTGCACAGGCAGGTTGTAGTCCTTAATATCTTCGGGAAAGCCCAGTCGCTCCAGATTTCCGGCCTGGTCGAGAATGATGCCATACTGCTTTCCCGTCTGGGGCGAAATCCGCATCACCCGGCCAATCTGCTGCAGGTGCAGGGCGCTGGACTGGGTGGGCCGCAGCATTAGCCCCACCTCTACGCTGGGCTCATCAAAGCCGATGCTGATCACGTTGCAGGAGGTCAGCACCATGAGCTGTTCCTGGCGCAGGTCCTGGTACATGCGCTGGCGCTCTTTGATGGGAGTGCCCCCCTCCACCGTATCCGAAGAAACTCCGGCTTCCCGGAAGGCGTCGGCGACGTGGCGGGCGTGTTCAATATCCACGCAAAAGGCGATGGTGCGCTTGCCGGGGCAGAGGCGATGCCATTCCTGCACGATTTTTTCGATCAGTTCGGGGCGATCGCAGGCATTCTTCAGCCCGATCTCGTCATAATCCCCCCGTACGGTCTTGACTTCCTTCAGGTTAGCCACCCCATCGGGCGGCATGCTGTAGTAACGCATAGGCGCAAGGTAGCCTTGGTATTGCAATTCGCTGGGCACCGGGGAGGCCACCAGGGTATCCATGAAATCCCCCAGTTGCTCTTTGCCCAGTCGTTCCGGCGTGGCGGTCATGACCAGGTGCACCGCGTCGGGAAAGGTCTTCAACACCGACTTACCCACCTGGCTAAACAACGTAATGTGCCCCTCATCAAAAAACACCACATCCGCCGGCCACTTCTTCCACCAGCGCCGTTTTGACATGGTCTGGATACTGGCGATCTGAATCAGGGCCTCCCGGTTTTCTTCCCATCCAGCTTTGATAAAACCGCAGTGGAGACCAAAGGACTTCATTTTTTCGTAGGTCTGTCCCACCAGCACATCCAGATGCACCAGGAACATCAGCCGCTTCCCGGCAGCTTCCGCATGGGCGCAGATCTGGCCGCTGATGACGGTTTTCCCTGCTCCAGTCCCCGCCACAATGGCGACCCGCTTATGGCCCTCATTCAGCTTGCGGTAGAGGTCATTGATCAGCTCAACCTGGTAGGGACGGAGTTTAGGGGGGGATGGGGACATTGAGGGAGAGGGGTGAAGGAGGTAGGTAGTGGGTAGTGAGTTCTTAGTAGGTGGGGTGGGTGGGGTGGATGGGAGACAAAACTGTAGCGTGGGTTAGGCCTGAAGTTCAATCAGGCGAGATTCGGTAACGTATGCCCTGGCCGTAACCCCCAGGGAAACATTTTGCTGACAGAGGGGAGAGTGATCTGATTTTTGTGTAAGGGTTAACAAACAGCTTAATCAAGTTTCCCACAAGACTTGTAGGGCAGGCGTCTCGCCTGCTGAGCTGGGACAGGCAAGATGCCTATCCCACAGGATTCTGAACACTCCCCAGAGGGGGAAGCTGCGGCCAAGGAAATTTCGCTACTGGCCCTGTCGGTCTCGAATTTTCTGATCTAAACCTTGTCCAAGTCCAGAAGTGGAGTTTTGCCTTAGAGAAACTCCACTTCTGGACTTGGTATAGATCTAGCCTTGATTATGAACTGCCATTCTGCTCTGGGATATCGACCCATGTTGGGTTCCACTGCGTTTCACCCAACCTACACTAAGACCAATCAAGCTTGTCACTAAACTGCTCTCCCAAGGAATTCTCAATATATTTGTACTGCTTTATGAGATTTACTTCAAGGGTCAGCACTATCGAGAGGGCCGCCCAATTGGCGGGCTAAACAGGGTTTTAAGGGTCGCAGGACGGAGTTCCGGCTTTTCTCCAGCGGTCTGCCACAGGCTTTCGTAGAAGAAAAAGGAGATACCGTCGTAACCCTGTTCCCTTACGGCCTGGCACTGTTGTTTCAGCATCAGCAAAGGCTGGGGGCGGTTTTTCAAGCCCGACAGCACCCCAACGCTGATGGGCACCTGCTTTTTGATGGGGTTGGTGGAAAGGCGAGACAGTTCGTTTGTGAAGCTGGGCATGTCCCAGCGGTAGGTCTGCACGATGACCTCATCCACATTGCCGCCCCGCACCCAGGCTGGCCAGTCCTGTAGAAAGTTCTGGTAAGAAAATTCTGGTGGATTGGGGGACACCGAGAAAATGGCATCTGGTCTGCGCTCTTTTACCCGCCGAGCCAGGGTGTTGGTGAATTTGGTGATTTTGTTGGCTCGCCAGGCTACCCAGCGGGGGTCTTTCGCATTGGCCGGGGGCAGCAGGCGTTTTTCCTGTTGGTAAAGCTTGACGGTGTAGTCGTCATAGCCGTAGGCCACGGGCAGGCCAAAGTGGTCATCGATCTGGACTCCGTCCACGTCATAGTGCGTCAGCAGTTCGTCCACCAGATCCAGAAAAAACTGCTGCACTTCGGGGTGGAAGGGGTTGAGCCACTCCAGCTTGTTTTTATCGATGCGGGTACCATCTCGGTGGTGGGTATACCAGTGGGGGTGGGTGCGCCCCAGGGGGTGGTTCTGGCGAATCATAAAGCCATACTCAAACCAGGCAATGATGCTCATACCGTGGCGTTTGCCGAGGTCAAGGCATTCCTGCACCATGTCGCGATCGCGCTGGCCATCTTCCAACGGCGATCGGTCTACACCGGGGTAAGTGCGTTTGCGTTCGCCGATAATTCGTTCACAGACTTTGCTGTTAAACAACGAGAACCCGCTGTGCCAGACGGTGGGGTAAATGGTGTTGAAGTGGCAGTCGGCCAGTTGCTTAAAGCCCTGCTCGAGATTCGTACGGCTGAACAGCATTTCGCTATCCACATTAGTCAGCCAAATTCCCCGCAGTTCCCTGACCTGGGTAGTAATATCGCCCCTGCCGCCGCCGACAATGTAGGTGCCAGGAAGCTCGCTGGGTTTACCGGTAGACAGAACCAAGGCCTGGTAGAAAAAGGCGGCCACATCAGCCCGGGTTGCCGGGGTGAGGGGGTTAAATCGGCGCACGGTAGGATGGTTCACCATTAGATGATTTTCCAGGGCCGCCGCTACCCCCTGGCTGGCATAGGCTGGAATCAGTTTCCAGTCATCCAAAAACTGTTTGAGCAGAACTTCGGGCAGATGTTGGGCCTTCATCCCCAGACCAGCAGTGAGGGCCACCAGAACCTGGGCCCTGGGCATGGCCTGGTTGGGTAAAAAGCTGCCTTCTGGATAACCGGAGAGCCACCCGCACCGATAGGCGATTTGAATCCCCTGCGCTGCCCAATGGCTACTATCAACATCTAAAAATGTTCGGCCTTCCCGCTTTTCCGTTTGGGCAAAGGCTTTACACACTATGGCCGCAAACTCGGCGCGGGTGACGGCCTTTTCGGGGCGGAAGGTGCCATCGGGGTAGCCCGAAAGAACCTTTTCTTGAACCAGTAGCTCAATACAGGGTTGGGCCCAATGCCCCTGAATATCTTGAAGGGAAGAGTTAGCCATAGCAATTAAGACGGTAGCCCAAAAAGTAGCCCCAGCAGTTCCTTAAATCATGAATCGGAAGCTCTCTGGTTTCAAGATCAGGCTTAAGGAAAGTCTGCTGAATTGGTGGTACTACCTAAAACTTCATCAAATCCTTACGAATTTCAGGATGGAAGGGCACCCGAAATCCTGTAATTCCTATTTACAGTCATTTTTGGAGAAAGAATACACCCAAGCTTAAAAAGCTTCCGGGCTGAATTCCCGCTGCCCAGGGAACGACAGGGCAAGGGTTTACCCTAATCCCCCCCTTACTTCTGGGGAGCACTGGGTTTAGGGGGCCAGGGGCAGCATCAGCCGAACAACCGTTTGTTGCCCCGGGATGCTTTCAATCAGCATTTCTCCGCCGTGGAGCGTGACGAGTCTCTGGGCGATGGTGAGCCCCAACCCGACTCCGCCCGTGGCCTCTTCTCCCGTGCTGAATTGCTGATAGGCTCCAATGTGGGCAATTTGTTCTCGGGTCATGCCCTGTCCATAATCCATGATGTAGAGGGTGTAGTAGTCTTCCTGGTGGGAACCCATGATATTGACGGGTTTGCCCTCCTGGGAAAACTTAAACGCGTTGTCTATTATCTCCTCGCTAATTTTCTTCAGGGTCGCCTCCGACATCTGTAAGTTAGCCCCTTCGAGGCGTAATTGCAGATCGCTATCCCGCAGGTAATCGGCGGCTATTTCGGTGGCAAGGGATTGAATCAGGGTTTGGGCATTGGGGGTGGCCTGTTGCCGGAAGGCTTTAGCCACTGCCGAATCAAGGGCAATAACCTGAAGTTTGGCCACCAGCAACAGGTTTTGATTCAACCGCGATACCTGCTGAGCATTGTGCAGGATGGCTTTGGCATAGCTGGCCACGTCCTCGGGGGTGAGGGTTGCGGCATCAGCTTCTAAGGCCGCCGATAAATTGATCACCTCTTGCAGGGGGGCGCTGAGTTCTCGAGGGAGGGCGGTGCTGATGCTGTTCCTCAGGGTTTCGAGCTGCTCATTGGTTTTGTCTTCAGTGGCTTGCTTTACCCCCAGGCGGGCCTGAATCATACTCAGCAGGTCGTCGTGGGTGAAGGGTTTAGTCAAATAGTCATTGGCACCCAGGTTCATACCGGTGCGCATATCAGCCTTGTCGGCTTTAGCGGTGAGAAAGATGAAGGGCAGGGTCTTGGTGGTGTCCTGGCTGCGCACCCGCTGCAAAACTCCGTAGCCGTCCAGCACGGGCATCATGATGTCGCAGAGTACCAGGTCAGGTTGGAATTCTGCGATCAGGGCCAACCCTTCTGCCCCGTCGGCGGCGCTGTCGACAATGAAATCTTCGGCATTCAGAATATCTACAATGCTATCCCGCACGTCGGTTTCGTCTTCAATGACAAGAATTTTGGCCATGGTTTGCGCTCCAGGATAGTAAGGGTAGCGTGACAGTAAAGGTGGTTCCCCGCCCCAATTTACTGGTGCAGGCAATGGCACCCTGATGGGCTTCGGTTGCCCGTTTGGCAATCACCAGACCGAGCCCGGTGCCCGAAATATTGCCAACGTTGCGCCCTCGATGGAACGTTTCAAACAGTTGCCGCTGGTCATCTTCCGCAATGCCGATTCCCTGGTCCCGAACCCGGAATACCACCTGATCGCCAGTGGTGTCCAGGGTGAAGACAACGGGTTGATGTTCAGGGGAGTATTTCACGGCGTTGGATAGCAAATTGGTAAAAATGTGCCGCAGCAGCTTGTCATCAGCGAAACAACCAAAGTCTTCCCCAAAACAGCTCAATTCGATCGGAGTGATGGGGGGGGGTTGCGCTAGCAGCAATTCTTCCGTCACGTCATAACAAAACTGCTGCAGGTTAATGGGTTGGGGTTGGCAGTCCAGCTTGTGGGCTTCGGCCTTGCCAAGGGTGAGCACGTCATTCAGCATACCAATGACATGGTGAATGGAGGACTTAATGCGGTTTACGACGGCCTGCTGCTTAGTCTCTGAAAGTTTGTGGCGATAGCGTTCTAATGTTTCTGTAGAGGCCAAAATTGTGGTCAGAGGGGTGCGAAATTCATGGGAAGCCATGGAAATAAAGCGAGTTTTGAGTTCATTCAACTCTTTTTCGCGGGTCAGTGCTGTGCGGATGTCTACTTCAATTTGCTTTCGTTCGGTAATGTCGCGGGTAATGCCCCGGTAGCCCTGGAGGTGTCCTTCAGGGGTGAAGATGGGGGCACCGCTAATTTCCAGAACAACGGTCTGCCCGGCCTGATGAATGCAGGTGGCTTCAATTTGGGTAAACGGTTTGCGCTGATTGACCAGGAGCGTGAAAACGGTCTTAAAGCGCACCGCTTCGTCGGGGGACATAAAGTCAGAGAAGCACTGGCCGAGGATTTGGCCAGGAGGGTAGCCGATGATTTCCGTTGCCCTGGGGCTAACGTAGGCGAAGGTTGCATTTTTGCTAATTTCCCAGACCCAGTCATTGGTTTGCTCCACCAGACTGCGGAATTTAGTCTCGCTGGCTTGCAGGGCGGCCTGGGCCTGTTCGCGCTGGTTGATTTCTTCCCGCAGTTGGGCGGTGACCTGACGCCAGGAGGCGGTGCGGGCTTCGACCTTGTGTTCTAGCTCATCGTTGAGCTGTTGCAGGTGGGTTTCAAACCGCTCCCGTTCGGCAAGCTCTGCCTGGAGCTGGTGGCACAGTTCTGACTGGCGAATGGCGATGGCCAGGGAAGGGGTCAACTGCTGCAACAGGCGAATTTCCCAGTTACGCCAGCGACGGGGTCCACTGCACTGGTTAACAACCAGTAGCCCCCAGAGATGGTAGTTATACATAATGGGAATAACCAGGTTGGCTCGAATCTGTAGATTTGCTAACAACTCCACATGACAGGCCCGGAAGCCCGCCTGGTGGATATCTTCAACGGATTGAATGCGACCATTGCGGTAAGCCTCGCTCCACTTTTGGGCAAAACAGTCATCCTGAATCCTTTTGCCCAAAATGGAGAGCTGTGGATTCTCAATGGCCTCGACTACGATGGTGCCGCTGGCTTCGGTGTCAAACCGAAAAATGGTGGTGCGGTCAGCCTGCAGCAGCTGCCGCACCTCGGAAACCGTCGTAGAGAGAACTTCTTGCAGCTCCAGGGATTGATGAATACGCTGGGTCAGGGTCGTGAGGATGCGATCGCACTTGGCCTGCTCGGCCAGTTGTTCGGTTCTGGCCTGCACCAATCGCCCCAGTTCTGCCTGATGGTGCTTCAGCAAATCGGCCTGGGCCACCTCTGCCTGGCTGATCGATTGCCAGGCCCGACTGATGGCATTCTGCAGCAGGCGCAGATCCAGGTTGTAAACCAGATCAGATTGAGTAATCACCCCCAGCAGGGTATTGTCCTCCTCCAGCACCACCAGGCAGGACAACCGATGCTGCTGCATTTCCTGGTAGGCCAACCACAAAGAATCGGTCGGCTGCAGGAAAAATAGCGAGTCCCGCATGACGGACTTCACCGTCACCTGCTCCAGCTCCAGCCCCTGGGCCACCAGCCGAATCACATCCTGGCGCAGCACCAGGCCAATGGGGCGACCGTTCCATCGGCCCTCCTGCTCTTCCAGGATCAGGGCACAATTGACCTGCAGTTCCGCCAGCTGCCGGGCTACCGCCATCATGGAATCGCTCTGGGCCACCAGAGCCAACCGGGAGCTGACCAGAGACCGCACCAGCTGCAGCTTTAGCAGGTGAGGAGGAATCAGGTGCTGCTGAATATCGTTGACGGTAATCAGGTCCACCGGCTGCCTGGCCCCATTGACCACAGGCAGGTGGTGAATGTGACGTTGCCGCATGAGGGTTATCGCCCCAAAGGCATGGTTGCCACCGGGGGCCTCGAGAACCGTCAGATCCCGAGTCATATTTACGGCAATGGGGGCCTCTGGGGAGGTACCTTCGACAATTGAGCGCAGCAGATCTGCCCCCGTAACCAGGCCCACAAGGCGGCCCTGGTCCACCACCAGAATGGCGGTTCGGGACTCTCTAGCCATAGTGGCAATGACCGTTTGCAGAGGCGTTTCTGGTTCAACCATGACCAGGCCCTGGGTAGTGACGCTTCTCTGACAATGGTTATGGGGGCTAAGTTCTGGCTTCAGGGGGAAAGCGGGGGTTGGGTTTTCCATAAGGTTGCAACACCGATGTAACCTTTGGGCGCAGTGCCTCAGAGGGAATCATGAGTTGAGGCAGAGCCTCAGGCCTAACTGAATGTTTGACAGGAATGGATGACGCCCTTGCCAAAATAGGCTCTGATGGCGGGTGCCAAACATTAAGGTTGAAATCTACTAAGAATGTACCCAATCTCATCAAAAGAGTAAGAAGTAGGACAAACTTCCGTTCAGAAAAGGGGGTGATCGGGAGCAGGCACTTAACCAGCAAAGTAACGGCGAATCAGTTCAACCTAAATTTTTGTGACGGCATATCTGGGCCAGAATGTCTGGGTCGCTAACTTGAAGCGCTGGTGTAGAACCGCAGGGCAAAGCGCCAAAAGCGATTGGCGATCAGCATCAGCCCCACCGCTAACAGGGCAGACCCCAGTAGCCAGATGTTCTGTCGTTCCTGCAGCATGGCTTGGGCGGGCACCGTCGTCAAAAACGCTACGGGGATAATGAAGGTAAAGAAGACGCGGTAGGCCATGGGATAGGCCACCACCGGAAAGCGCCCCGCTTCCAGCAACCCCCGCAGTACCTCGGTGACGTTATAGATTTTGACAAACCAGATGCTGGTTGCCCCCAGCATAAACCAGAGGCTATAAAGGCTGATCGCCCCAAACACCAGCGGTGGTAGCCCTAAGAGATAATCCAGCGGGTTCAGGCCCAGGCGGGTACCGGCGTAGAAAATGACGATCAGGCCAAAGGCTAAATCCGGGATTCCCCACGGTGAAATGGTCCGTGTAGAAAGCCAGAACTGGGAACTAATGGGCTTTAGCAGAACAAAGTCGAGGGTGCCATCCTGCACTTGTTTGACAATTTTGTTCAGGTTGGGAATCAGCACCGTGGCGGAAAATCCCTGGAGCAGGGTAAACATGCCCAGCACCAGCAGGGCTTCTTCCCAACTCCAGTTTTGAAACTGGTAGCCGGTGCGATAAAACAGAGCCAGACCAAACAGGCTACCGGCCATGCCCCCCAGACTGCTGAGGGCGGCTATCAAAAAGTTGATGCGATATTCCAGTTCTGCCGCGATCGCGGTGCCCCAAAACAGTCGCAGCACCTGCCAGTACTTGTCCATTACGCCCCCATGCCTGAATACTGCTTCAGGCCCTGCCGCCAAAGCCAGCGGTTCAGGGCCAAAAATGCCCCTCCCCACAGCAGCATGGCCAGAAAGCCCCGCAGAATATGTTCTGGCTGATTGATCAAAATACTGGCGGGGAAGTAAATCAAATAGGGAAACGGCGTCCACAACACTACCGTCCGCACCGCATCGGGGAAAAGGGCCAGGGGAGCGATCATGCCTGACAAAAAGGTGTATAACAAGAACCAGAACTGCTCTACCGCGCTGGCCCGTTCCGTCCAAAACGCCAGCAGAGCAAAGGTGTACTGCATGGTAAACCGCAGACAAAACGATAACGTGATGGCCAGCAGCCCCAGCAGCAGATTCAACGGTGTGGGTAACCAGGCCGAATCCGGGTACAGCAGCAAAAACAACGCCACCAGAATAAAGGCAAAGGGTAGCCGGGCAAACCGTTCTGCCACGTGGCTAAAGAAATGCCGCCAAACCGGGTCAATGGGCTGCAGCAAATAGGGAGACAGCCTGCCTTCCACCACTTCCCGCTCGAACTCCCAGATCACCCAGACCACGGTAAACTGCCGCACCAGAAAAACTGCCAGGAAGTACCGCACCAGCTCTGTGGGGCCCAGGCTAAACTGCCCACTTTGGGCAGCTTCGGCCCATAGACCCATAAGAATTAACGGAAATGTACCTGATAGCACCCAAAATAGCAATTCTGCTCGGTATTCCACCATGTAGGCGTAGTATACCGAGAGCATGGTGCGACTAACTTTAATGGCTTTTTTCAGCATTGACAGGATTTTACAGAGGTCCTGGGTAAAAACAGCGCATCGACTGACTAGCCATTATCGTAACTAAAACTGTCTGTTTACCCGGTCAATATGGCTGCTTCAGACGCCAGGTTGATTAGGACAGAGCCGATGAGATCTGAACCGTCATTGCCATGGCTGGGGCATCCAGTATTGAGCAGTCCCCTGCGGCTAGAGTCCTGTTTCCACGGCATAACCTGTGAAAACCTGAGTTCGGGATCAGGCGAGACCGCTGAAATTTAGCTGCAGATCTCCCCCTTTTTTGTTTAGGGTTATCCCGGGCTAACGCGATAAAACATCGGTCTCCAACCTGCTGAAAATGCAAAAAGCCTGGGAAATTCGGCTTTTCCCAGGCTCCTGTTTTTTTGAGTATCGGGGTCAGAGTTGCTGCTCTAGCAGTTCCACAATGGCCCGATGCTCGAGGGGGGGTTCGGAGGGAAACTCCTGGCGGGTATCGGTAATCAGCCAGTCCAGGGCGGCGGCTTTCATATCGATGGAAGCGCCACTCTTATCCACACAGTAGCGACCGAATACCAGCTTATCCACCAGGCGCACCCCGGGCCCAATGCGAGAGTATTCGAAGATCACACTTTTATCGACGATGGCACCGCTGCAGAGGTGGCAGTTGTTGCCGATGGCGCTTGGCCCAATGATGGTGGCTCCATCTTCGATGTGGGTCATCCCGCCAACGTATACCGGGCCTTCAATGTTGATTTTGTCCCAATTGGCGTTGACATTGAGACCGGCATAGACCCCAGGGCGAATTTCCTGACCCGGAATTTCTACCAGGTCGACCACGCCGGTGAGCACATCCTGGATGGCTCGCCAGTAGTCAGGGACTTTACCGATATCAACCCACTCAAAGTCCATCCGGATGCCGTAGAAGGGGGCGTTATTGGCCACCAGCTTGGGCAATAGGTCTCCCCCAATGTCGAAGGAAACCCCCGACGGAATATAGTTGAAAATTTCGGGCTCGAAAATATAAATACCCGTGTTGATGTCGGTGCTGAGGGCCTCTTCAACGGAGGGTTTTTCCTGGAATGACTTGACCCTGCCAGTGTCATCGGTGACGACAACCCCATAGCTGGGCACCTGCTTGAGGGGAACAGACTTGGTAATGATGGTGGCGATGGATCCCTTCTCTTTGTGGCGACGGACCGCCTCCGAGAGGTCGAGATCAATTAATGCATCGCCGCAGAGCACTACAAAGGTATCGTCAAAAAAGGGGTAAAAGTCTTGAATCTTGCGCATTCCCCCGGCTGAGCCAATGGCCTCCCCCACCAGTTCGCCGTCTACAATGCGACCTTCGAAGGAGTACGCCAGTTCAACCCCGAATCGCTGACCATCGCGAAAGTACCCTTCAATTTCATTGGCCAGGTGGCTGACATTGACCACGATTTGGTTAAAGCCATGCTGCCGCAAAAGCTCTAGCAAAAACTCCATTACCGGCTTTTGCATGATAGGAATCATGGGTTTAGGAATCGTGTAGGTAATCGGCCGAACACGAGTACCTTTACCAGCGGCCAGGATCATGGCTTTCATAAAAATATTGTCCTCAATTCGCGACAGTTCAGCTAAAAGGTTAAGTGTATTAATCGTTCATAACACCCAGCTATGTTAGCAGTGCCCAAAATGGACCTAAGAAAAACAAAACCTGACTTAAAGGAGATATTACAAATACCGAGAGAATATAAACGATACCCCAGGGTTTGGTGTTCTCCCTTGCGCATTATGGGGTGTGGGTTCAGTCGGGTAAAATAAAGGGGGGAAGCGCGACTTCTTCTGAATTCAGGGGAGCTCGCTTAAGATTACGCACCTTCAAATCTCCATAAAACCTTTGCTGGGCTAGTTCTACTTTAGACTGGGCGGCCAAAAATAAAAGACCCCAAAAGATCCCGACTTTTTCATGGTTGACCGCGGCTTGCTCGGTGTCGAAATGATGGGCTGTTTTCAGTTCCTCTGGCTGGAAGTTGGGCCACTCCTGCAGTAGAACCTCAAAATCCATCCAGAGGACGGGGTCGTCCAGTTCGTCCCAGTACCGATCGAGAAAGGTTTCCAGGGCCGCGGCGATTTCCGATAGGTTTTCCTGGTGGGCCAGTTGAGCAATGGCTCGAACGGCCTGGCGTTTGGGCTGGGGGCGGGCTCGCTTCGTCTTGTTTCGGGGAATCTGCTCGGCCATTACCGTGGCCATGGTTTCTAATTGTTGGATCAGTTCTTCCAGGGTGACTTTGCGGCGTTTGGGGGGAACCGCCACGGCCCGACGATGCAGATGCCGTTCTAGATTACGGGGCAGGGGAACCTCCCCCAGGGTGTCCTCTTCCCAGGGGAGTTCTTCCTCCAGTGCTTCGGTATCGGCTTCGGCTTCGGCTCTGACCATGGTGTCGGCTTTCAGCAGCACCAGCATTGAGGCATACAAAAACGCCTGCCCCGATTCTGATAGGTTAGCCTCATAGGGGGTGCGGCCCTGACCGGCCAGGGTATCGGCCTGGGTCTTCAGGCTGTGCAAAAATCGATCGATGACATCAATGACTTTGACATCCCAGGGGTCGATTTCCCCCCGTTCGGCCAGGTCAATGAGAAATGCGATCGCGGTTTGGGCTAACGATGAGGCCATTGGGTTGCCTGCGACATTCTAGGTCTTTAGTCCACTGGGCATAAGTTTACTGGGCATAGACTTCGTTTGCATCCCCTTCCCCGGGTTCAGATTGGGAGGCAGGCAGCAGCAGACTTTGCTCTTCCAGCTCAACCCGATAGCGTTGGACGTCTTCTTCGAGCTGTTGAATGCGTAGTTCCCGCTGTTCCATTTGCTTACCCGCCGACAGGTACCCCTGCACCTGGGCCCAGACGCTAAATACCCAGGCGAAGACCGCACCAATGCCCATGGCAATCATCAGTTCGACACACAGGGGCGCTTCTAAATCTACCCCCTTAACAATGTGGATAATCACCGGCTCGGTATTTTCGATGCCGAATAGAACCAGGGCCAGGGCAATGACAAAGATGACAACAAAATTAATCTGTCTCATGGCTGTGGGTCTCAAATCGCTAGGGTGATCGCAAATCCGGTAGCCCACGGGTTGGGCGAAAATTGACCCGGACCGGGATAAGAGTGTTCCAGCGAATTGTCCCCCGGAAGCTTAAAGGCGACCTCTCCTTGCAACGGTTGCTAAAGCCTGGCCAGCCCGCCACCGGGATAATTTGTTCGGTGGAATACCCTAAGCTCTATTTAACCAGGCTGACCTTGATTTTGGGCTAAAAGTTTGTAGAGATATCTTGCCGGGGGCCAGTCCACCCTGGGCGCAGGCCATGGATTGTTCGACCCTGGCCTGAACAATGTTGCTGGGGTTTGGCCATAGGGGCAAAGCCTTTCATCGCCAGGGGGCCGTTTTGGCCCGGCGGAAGACCCGATAGCGGAAAAAGTACCCTAACACAACCAAAATGGCAATAATCACCGCCCCGATGCTGACTAAACTGGGCACCCAAACCCTCACGTCAATGTGATAGGCGCTGCCGGGCTGTAGCTGCCACTGGGCTCCGTTGCCCAGGATCAAATCTGGACTTGCAGACTCCGGTAAGACCTGACCAATGCCCCAGGGGGTTTGCAGTCGAAAACCCAGGGTAGACCAGGGGCTAGTGTTGCCCCCTTCGGTGGGGAATACCGGATTCGCGGGAAGCTGCTGTAGGTCAATGTCGCAAATTAAATGGGTTCGACTGGCAAAAACCCAACTGCGCTGGTCAACGGTCAACCGAAAAGGAATATGTCCCAGATCTGGAATGGTGAGGGTGGGCGCGACTTCCCCCCGAGGGGTAGCGATGACCGCAGGATCTGGGACCATGGGCTGATCGGCGAAAAGCCCATTGAACTGCGTAACTAAATCCTCACCGGTGGTGAACGGTACGGTTAGGGTGCGCTGGTGGTATCCCGTTTCGGCCACCATGCCGCCCAGCCGACGGACCCGGGCTTCCAGGGCGTTGACCCAGGGGGCAAGGGTGCCATGGGACACCGCTGCTGCTCTATCACTTAAGGTAATCACCTGCTCGATGTGTCCATGCAGCTGGTGGTCGAACCGCAGGGTTAAGTCGTACTGCAGGCAACCGCTCAGCAGCAGTAGACAGGGCAATAACAGCAGCCATCGCAGTTTTTGGCGGAAATGGGTCAGGGCTTGCATCCCAGAAAATACATAAGTTGAACTGAGCTAAGACCATAGTACGAGACGGTGTGGAGTTAGCCGTAATTCCAGTTTTGGAGGGTTTTCGCGAAGCGAGACCGGAGGTTTCAGGTGGAAACCCAACCTTTGGCCAATACTCCTGGGGGGATTCCCATGGATAAGGGAATAACAATACAGCGTCGATGGGCATTGTCCTGACTAATCTGGCTGTTGCGATAACTCTCTCCTAAGCGGGAAGGCGGGAGCAGGCCCCTCGAAGACAATAATAACCATAAGAATCATTGCATCAAGCCTGGAGAGAAAACCCATGGAATCTGGTAGACCTGTTGAGCAAAAACCGGGTTGGGCCATTGGTCTCGGAATCCTGATGATAGTGCTGGGGATAGTGGCGATCGCGGCTCCCGTTTTTACCAGCATTGCGGCCAACCTGGTGCTGGGATGGTTATTTATTTTTGGCGGAATTTTCCAGGGGATCTACGCCTTTCGCCACCACCAGCGGGGCGGATCCCTGGTATTAAGTTTAATTCTGGCGATCATCGCTCTGGTTGTCGGAATTCTGTTGATTGCGAACCCCCTGGCGGGGGTGATGTCCCTGACCCTGCTGGTGGGAATTTACTTTTTTGTGGACGGTATTTTCAGGGTGTTTTTAGCCTTTCAACTCAGGCCTCAGCCCCGCTGGGGCTGGGTACTGTTCAATGGTATTTTGGCGATTATTCTAGGAATTTTGATCTGGTCCCAATGGCCCTTTAATGCCCCCTGGCTGCTGGGTTTGCTGGTGGGCATTGGCCTACTGATGAATGGATTCGCCACCGTAATTTATGGCACCACCGCCCGGGGAGAGCAGCAGCAGCAGGGGTATTAAACCCTGGCGGTTTGAGCCTGTACGGCGGTAATGGCTACCGTATTGACGATGTCTTCCACGGTGCAGCCCCGGCTCAGATCGTTGACCGGTTTACGCAACCCCTGCAGGACAGGACCGATGGCAATGGCTCCGGTTTCCCGCTGCACGGCTTTGTAGGTGTTGTTGCCGGTGTTCAGATCTGGGAAAATCAGCACCGTGGCTTTACCGGCCACGGCGGAACCCTTCATTTTCTGGGCTCCCACTTCCGGATCAACGGCTGCATCGTACTGAATCGGCCCTTCGATCAGGAGGTCGGGACGTCGTTCTCGAGCCAGTTTAGTTGCGGCCCGGACCTTTTCCACCTCTTCCCCTTTGCCCGAGTCCCCGGAAGAGTATGACAGCAGAGCCACTTTGGGATCGACCCCAAAGGTGCGGGCGGTGTCGGCAGAGGAAATGGCAATTTCGGCCAGCTGTTCGGCGGTGGGATTGGGATTAATTGCACAGTCTCCGTAAACCAGGACTCGCTGCTCCAGACACATAAAGAACACCGACGACACCACTGAAAAGCCCGGTTGGGTTTTTACAAACTGCAGGGCTGGCCGGATCGTATGCTGGGTGGTGTGCACTGCGCCAGAAACCATACCTTCGGCATCCCCTTTGTAGACCATCATCGTGCCGAAGTAGGAGACATCCATCATCACATCCAGGGCGTTATCGAGGGTGACGCCCTTGTGCTTCCTCAGGGCGAAGAAGGTTTGGGCGTAGGGTTGCAGCAGGTCACTATCCGCCGGATGAATCACATCGACTTGATCTAGATCCAGCTGAATTTGGTGTTTAGCCAGCACCCGCTGTATGTCCTGCCGGTTGCCCAGCAGGATAAGTTTGACAATGCCTCGATTCACCAGCAGAGCTGCCGCCTTGAGAATGCGGGGATCGTAAGCCTCGGGTAGGACAATGCGCTGGGGTCGGGATCTGGCCTGCTCCAGCAGATTGTAGGTAAACATTTTGGGGGTCATGCCCCGCACCCGCACGGCACTGATCTGCTGCTCCAGCCGATCCAGGTCTACATGCTGGTCAAAGGTTTGAATGCTGAGATTAATTTTTTCAGTGTCGTCGGGCCAGAGGGAACTGTGAACTTCGTTGACCTGGGAAGCGGTGGTGAAGGTATCGGCTTTGACCGAGAGAATCGGCAGGGGGTCAGGAATCCCTTCGATGAGTTTTGAGATCGCCGGGTGGGGCGCCATACCTGTAGAGAGCAAAATGCCCGCCAGGGTTGGGTAGCTGCTGGACTGGTGGGCCTGTAACATGCCGGCGATGATGTCGCCCCGATCGCCGGGGGTAATCACCAGGGAATCGGGCTCCAGCCAGTGCAGGCTGTTCTGCAGCTGCATGGCGGCCACGATGCGGTTTGTGGCTAAATTTTTCAGTTGGCGATGGCCGTAAAGTACCTCCGCCTGGAGCTGGGCCGCAATGTCCCGCATGCGGGGGCTGGCCAGCCGAGGATTGTGGGGAATCGCCGACAGCAACAGGCCTCGATAACCAAAGCGACGGTAGAGTTCTTCCTTGAGGCTGTCAACCTTTTCCGGTTCGGCGTTGTTGAGAATTATTCCAGCAATATCGCAGCCCTGCTGCTGAAAAGCATCCACCGCCATTTGAATGGGGTCAATGGCATCCTCCATGGAGCGGCCATAGGCGGTGCCCAGGATCAGCACGGGGGCACCCAGGTTTTTGGCAATTTCCTGGTTAAAGCTGAACTCAAAGTTCGAACTTTCTCCCAGGTAGTCAGACCCTTCGCACAGCAGGAAGTCGCCCCGGGATTCTAGAGCTTTGAACTTGCTGATGATAATGTCGATTACCTCGTCGGCCCGGTGCTGCACGATCATCTCATTCGCTTCCCGAGACCGCAGCCCGAAGGATTCTTCGTAGGTCTGCTTCAGGTCAAAATGGGTGACGATCAGGTCAATATCCTCATCCCGCTGATGATCCTTCATTAAGGGATGGGGCGGTTTTTCGGAAGACTGTATCAGCGGTCGGAAAAAGTGGACGCGGGTGGTACGCCGCAGCAGCAGCTCAATAATGCCAAGGGATACCAGGGCCTTGCCGCTGCCCGCCTCGGTGGTGCTGATGAAAAGGGAGTTCGTCATGGTGGGATATTCCCGGTGGGTAATCAGCGACTCTCGCGACCCCAGGTCCCCGGTGCCGGAGGGTCGGTTGGCCATGGGACAATCCCCCATACCACCGTCAGCCGGGAGCAGGAACCTCAAGACACCTCAATTGAACACCGGAAAGGTTTTCTTCCGGCATTTATTAACCATGACTTTTGAATTCAAGGGGGGCCGATCCTCATTACCCCCATGCTGCATCCGGTAGCCCAGGGGCTACCGGACAAGTTAGGCATTGCAGCCGACAGCTATTCTGACCGAGTGAAGCCTTGAGGGCTTCCCTTACCCATCCAACATATTCTGGACAAAGGTCGGCAGGGCAAAGGTTGCCCGGTGAATGCCGGGGTTGTAATACTGCAGGTTGTGCTCTTTGGCAAAGGACTCTGAACGGGATGGGGCAAAATCATCCAGGGGGTGGGCGGCTCCCTTCGAGGCGTAGCCAAAGCTCCACATGCCGGTGGGATAGGTGGGAATGAACGCCAGATACCCGAAGACATGCTCTCGCCCGAAGATACCCCGCAGGCAGTGGTGGATGTCTACAAATGCCCGCTGGTTAAAGCGAGGCGACTCGGTCTGGGCCGTCATCGCCCCACCGGGCTTGAGGCAGCGGTACACCTGCTGGTAGAACTCGGTGCTGAACAGCCCTTCGGAGGGACCCACCGGATCGGAAGAGTCCACCACAATCAGGTCGTAGGTTTCATCGGGGGCGTTCCGCACAAAGGCAATGCCGTCTTCAATGCGCAGCTCTACTTTGGGGTCCTCCAGGCCGTGGGAGAGGGAGGGCAGAAACTCCTTGGAAGCCCGCACCACCGTACCGTCAATTTCCACCATGGTGATGGTTTCCACCTGGGGATGGCGCAGCAGTTCCCGCACGCTGCCGCCGTCGCCACCGCCGATCACCAGCACGTTCTTGAAGGAGGGGTTGAGCAGCATGGGGACGTGGATGATCATCTCGTGGTAGGCGTTTTCGTCCTTTTCGCTGCACATCACCATTTTGTCGATGGTGAGCATTTTGCCGTACTCGAAGGTGTCGAAGATTTCCACCGTCTGGTACTGAGACTTCTCCCGAAACAGCTGCTCTCCCCGGTGGCGAATGGAGAGGGCGATATTTTCGTTGCGGTCGGTAAACCAGACGCTGCGACTGGTTTTGGGGGTGACCAGTTTGTGGGTGGCCTCGTCCCGCAGTTCCCCCAGGTCGATGTCGATGCGCTCAAACAGCTCCAGCTGCCCCCGGTTGAGCTCCAGGGCAGAGCCGTAGTCGGCTTCAAAGGAGGCCTTCAGCTTGTCGAACGACACCCAGGGGTTGACGGTATTGCCGCAGGTAAACAAATCCACCGCCGCGTAGCGGTACTCGGGCCAGGTGTGGATGGCCAGGTGGCTTTCCTGAATCACCACCACGCCGGACACGCCGAAGGGAGAAAAGTGGTGAAACACGGAGTTAATCACGGTTGCACCGGCTTCCTGGGCGGCAGCCAACATACTCGACTCAATCAGGGGTACATCGTTGAGGATTTCGGAAGAACAGCCAAAAAACTCAACTAAAACGTGTCGTCCAAGGGAATTCATGCCCCGTTACTCCATTAGTCACCGGATCTGATTGTATAGATCGGATGGATAACCATGGGGTGCGGTTGAATAATTAAAGCTGATCCCATTGGGAAGAGGGTCTGGTCAGGGGGCCCAAGCCTTTATTCCTCAAAGCGTTGAACAGTTGGGTAGAGAAAACCGCCGCCGCAAATTACGGTCCGTAAACATTGCGGCAGGTAACCACCCGATTCCCCAGGTGCTTTGCCGCCCCCTGAATGGCCTCTCGACTATTCTCCTGGGCCTGGGCGCGGGACTCCGCTGCTCCAGATCGTTCAACATTTGGCCACCTCCCCATGGCGTTCCCGCAGGGTGGTGAGGCCGAAGGACTGATTCGGCTCAACATATTCGTCATTACCGACCCGAATCAGGGGGGCATCCAGCAGACGCACCTCTGCCCAGGAGGGGGGAATGGGGAGGATTTGAGCTGACTGGACTGGATCGGCGACGACCACCGGGGGCAGATTCAGATCAGCAGGTTCTAGTTTGCGAGAGCGAGTTTGAGATGTTGACATTCGAAGAATAAAAAAGCAGGAACAACGTTGCCGCCATTCCTGCGTGGAGCTGTGTTGATATCTGAAGGAGAGTCTGAGATGTGCCGATGGGCTAGGAGTTGGGGAAGTTAGGAGTGGTGGCCCGATCAACGGCATCGGTGGCCTGATCGGCGGCTTTACTGACCCCTTCCTTCACGTTGTTGAGGCCATTCTGGGTGCTTTCCGCAGCATTTTCTGCGGCCCGTTGGGTGGACTTGCCCAGGTTCTCTGCCGCCCGCTGAGCAGATTTGCCGACGTTTTCGGCCTGTTCCTTCACGGTCTTGCCGGGCTCGACTTCTTCAAGGTAGTCGCCAGGGCCCTGGATCTTCTGTTGCCGTTTTTCGGCCTGACGGATCAGACGATCGGCCTTGGCGTCAGCGGCGCTGGTGTCGCGCTTAGTATCCTTATGGGGATACATGGCCTGACCGGGGGTATCGGGATTGTACCCTTCACCGACAGGAACGGCAGCCCGGGTATTGCTGTTACAGGCGGTGCTCACCAGCATCAATACACCGGCTAGAAATACGACTACGAGCTGTCGTAAAGACATTGTTTTGAAAAACTGTTTTAGGGTCTTCATAAGATCCTCTTTTGATTTACATTTGCTTTTGCAGCTTTTGCTTGCTTTCTTTAAAGCGCTTCGCCATTTGCTTACGGTCGCCATCGGACATGTTTTTACGCATGGAGGCGAACATGGTGCTCTCTTCCTGGCGGGTATGGTCGCCCACAATGGACTTAAGCTGCTTCAGTTTGGCCATGAACTCATCCCCAGTGGAATTCATGGATTTCATCTCATCCAGCAGGATTTTCATCTGATCATGTTCGCTGGTCAGTTCCTGGGTATCATCGCTGCCATAGAAGGGCTTAACTGCAGGATAAACGGTTTCTTTTTCGGCCTCGGCGTGGACAATCAGATCCTTATAAAGCTGACCGAATAAAGCCTTAATTTGCTCAGCATTATCGGCGCTTCTAATTTCGCTGATCAGGCCCTTTACTTTTTGATGATCCATAAAGATCAGGCCGTTAATGTCGGTTTCAGCATTGTCTTTAATCTGGGATGCAGCGCTGCCAGCAATTCCTGTGGCGGCCGCAATGGCGTCCTGAACGCGGCCCCAGATGCCCTGTTCCGGTTCCTGTCCGGTGAGTTCCTGGGTGCCCAGGTATTCCAGCATGCCCTTTAGCTTTTCCTGGTGGGCCCGATTCTCGAAGTTGACGGTATTGAGGGGGGTGAGGGCGGCTTCTACATCCTGGCCTACCACCTGGGCGGCTTTGTGCACCACTAAACCCGATACTACCTGACCATGCTTGAGCAGTTCGTGCTGGGCCATTTTTTCGTAGAGGCTGAGGTCAGAACTGGAAGTCATCCCCTTAGCCTTTTTCACCATGTCCTGCACGCTCTGCTGAGGCTCCGCCTGAATGCCATACTGGGTGATGGCCGTTTCGACCACGTCCAGGTTCTTTTGATCATCTTCCAGCATGTCTTCTAACCGACTGCACAGGTGCTTGTCGCTGCACTGGCTCAGAAATTGCTGATCATTTTCGATGATGAGAGACTGAATGGCCTTCATATCGGCCAATTTTTCTGCGATCGCAGCCCGTTTATCATCCGTCAATGTTGCAGGCATGAGGTGAACTCTCCCAATAAAGTCTGGAGATAGTCTAGGGAGATTAAAAGAGCCTGAGTATCTGTCTGTAGGATTGAATACTAATCAGCTTTTCCACGAAAGTTCCATCTAAAGGATTAGGCCATACAAAGTGAGGGCAGTAGTGGTCCTGGGTCCAAAAATCTGACAGACATATGGGCAGGGAAGTGACGATGAAGATAGTAAAGGCACATGAGTGCTGTTCAATTTAAACATTTGTAAATTAGATTTATCACCCTTGGGTCAGTTTTTTTCTATAAAATTATGGTAGCTTGCTTGCCATTATTCTTCGTCATGGTCTGCTTAGCCTATTACGAGACAGGTTCATCCAATCCAATGGGCCAAAATCTCCCAGAATTACCTCTGGGAGAGAATTTTAGTTATATGAATGCCACTTCAAGGCCCAAAAATGGTGACCGTTTAGGCAGACCAAGGTGGTTCTTAATTTCAGATTTACCAGGGTTGAGTTTTGTTGCTTTATCCGCCAATCGGTGTTATTTCATTCGCTCTTCTGGTCAAATGCTAATAGTAGTGAAAACCTCAAAGTAGGCTAATTATCCTCCAAACCGTTTTAACCGCCTTTCCTTCAGGTATTTTTTAGGCAACACTGATTCCAATCAATAGTCCGGACACTTTTCTAGTCAAGTGCTGAAACCCTGGATTTCTGGTTCGCTCAACTGCCCCCAAAGAGGACTGTAAGCCGCATTCTTTCGTTGGCTGTCAAAAACTGTTCGGAGTGTTGTCCAATAAGAAATTTTAAGACTTCTAAGGAAAAAAGTAGAAAGAATTCTATGGTTCATCCTGTTTTTACAACTGCTGAGCAGTCAACTGTTACATCCAAGAAACCTAAATTCATTCAGTCATCTACTACAGAACACAAGCACGACGTTTTTATCAGGCTGTTTAACGCCTTGCAAATTGTGGGCAGCGAAGCCTACATTAACGGGTTAGAGATTCCTGATCAAGCCCTTGAAGCTTTGCTAGACCAGGTTTTAGACTTTCTGGTGCCCCATTCGGTTTTATTACGACAAGAAGTGCGAAAACTGCAGCCTCGACTTTCCGGACATTCAGCAGGGCTGGGTGGCAGCGGACGGCACCATGGAAGAGGTGGTTAATACCCTTGATGCCCACGTCACCAGCCGCAAAATCTGGAGTTGGTTTGGCGATCCTGATAGGGAAAAAAGTTCTGCTTTTTTAAGGGAGCAGATCCTTCCCCTGATAGATGAGGATTGAGGAACAGGGGGACCTAATAAAAGAGAACCTCTGCATGGATACTGAAGACGATGACAAGCTCGGCTTCCCTGGAAACCCACCGTTCCTTTTGGATCGCCTCTACACTGCAGTCCAATTATCCGACCCTGACCCAGGATTTAAACGTTGATGTCGCCATCATCGGAGGTGGCCTGGTGGGTATTACCGCCGCCACCCTGCTGAAGAAAGCCGGTAAACGGGTTTCTGTTTTAGAAGCCGGACGAGTGGCTGAAGGGGTTTCAGGCCACACCACCGCAAAGGTTACGTCCCTTCATCACTTAATTTATTCAAACCTGATCGACCGAATCGGCGAGGACAAAACCCGTCTTTACGGCGAGTCGAACCAGGCCGCCCTTGAGCAGTTGGCCACCCTGGTGCGGGATGAGCAAATCGACTGCGATTTTGAGCGCAAGGACGCTTACACCTTCGCCACGGAATCCAAAAACCTGGAAAAAGTTAAAGCTGAAGCCGAAGCGGCCCAGACGGTGGGGCTTCCGGCCACCTACGGGGGGGAAACACCGCTGCCCTTTGACGTACTGGGCGCCGTGAAGTTCAGTCATCAGGCCCAGTTTCATCCCCGCAAGTACATTCTTAATCTGGCGGGCAAAATCCACGGCGACGGCAGCTACGTGTTTGAGAATACCCGCGTCAAAACCGTGGATGGCGAGAATCCCTGCAAGGTGAAGACTATCCACGGTCCTACGGTGACCGCTGAGGATGTGATTGTGGCGTCCCACCTGCCGATCCTGGATCAGGGGTTGTTCTTCGCTAAAACCTTTCCCAAGCGCTCCTACCTGATCGGGGCGCGCATTGACCCGGCTAAAGCCCCCGACGGCATGTTAATTGGCACCGGTGAAAAGTACCGCTCCATTCGCGCCACCCCCACCGATGACGGTGGTCAACTGCTGCTGATTGGCGGTGAAGGGCACAAGGTCGGCGAGGCAGACGATACGAAAGAACGCTACCAGCGCCTGGCGGACTATGCCCAAAAGCACTTTGGCGTGGAAACCGTCGATTTCTACTGGTCGACCCAGGACATGGTGTCCTTCGACAACCTGCCCTACATCGGCAAGCTGACTCCCCTGAACCAGCACACCTACGTGGCCACAGGCTTCAGCCTCTGGGGCATGACCAAGTCCACCCTGTCAGCGATGATGCTGACGGATTTGATTCTGGGCAAACCCAACCCCTGGGCTGAACTTTACGATGCCACCCGGCCGACCCCCTTTGTCACCCAGGATTCCATCAAAAATAACCTGGATGTGGGCACCCACTGGTTTGGCGATCGCCTGAAGGGGTTATTCGACGGTCCCGAAAAGGTAGAACCCGGCAACGGACGGGTCGTGACCGCCAGCGGCAAAAAGGTTGCCGCCTACCGTGACGAAACCGGCTCCCTGCATCAGGTATCCGCCGTCTGCCCCCACCTGGGCTGCATTGTAGACTGGAACGCCGCCGAAAAAAGCTGGGACTGCCCCTGTCACGGATCCCGCTTCACCCCCGAAGGCGACATCCTCCACGGCCCGGCGGTGAAATGCCTTGACCAAGAGCAGACCCGCGTTTCCCCCCGATAACCATGAGACAAATCATCGTGGTGGTGCCCAGGGGTGAGGGGCAAAACGTACTGGGCATGGCCCAGGCCCACCACGGGGTCAACCTGACCCGGTTCGAGGCCAACGATGGGGATGGCTCTGTGGATATGGTGTTTGTGCATGTCTCCAACCAACAGGTGGAAAGCCTGGTGGGTCAGCTGGAAAACATTCCCAATATGCGGCTGACACTGCTGCCGACAGCGGTCATGGCCCTCTATCCTCCCCCGGACTCGGCCCCGGAGCAAATCCTTGAGGTGCAGGAACGCAGCCCCATCGAAATTTTTCTGGCCGGGCTGCAGAGTGTCGGCTCCTGGCGGGGATTTTTAGCCTATGCGGCGGCCGGGGGGGCCGTAGTCTGGATTGGCCTGTTCACCAACACTGTCTATCTGCTGGTGGCGGCCATGTTGATTGCCCCCTTTGCCGGACCGGCGATGAATACCGCCATCGCCACAGCCCGGGGCGACTGGCGACTGCTGGGGCGGAGTATTCTCCGGTACGTGGCGGCTCTGGTGACTGCAATTCTTGTTTCCACGGTGCTCACCCTGATCGTACGTCCGGAAATTGTCACCAATCTGGTAATCGACACCAGCAAAATTTCTACGGTAGCGGTGCTGCTGCCCCTGGCTTCGGGGGCGGCGGGGGCCATTCACCTGATGCAGTCTCAACAAAGCAGCCTGGTATCCGGTGCAGCGGTGGGTATTTTGATTGCCGCCTCCCTGGCCCCCCCGGCGGGGATGGTGGGCATGGCCCTGGTAATTGGGCGCTACGACATTGCCCTGCGCAGCGCCTTTCTGCTGGTGCTGCAGCTGGTGGGCATCAATCTATCAGCGGCGCTGGTTTTTCGCACCTTCGGCTTGTCCTCCACCGGAGCCCGCTATACCCGCGGCAAAAGCTGGCTGTTTCCAGTGGCGCTGGGGGTCACGGCGGCCCTGCTGGCGGCCCTGCTGGGGTGGCAGTACTCCAACCCTCCCGCCTTAGAGCGGGCCAGTCTGGAGCAGCAGGCCACGGCAACGGTGCAGGAGGTCATTCGCGATCGCGGGGACTTAAATTATTTGACGTCTGATATTCGCTTTACCCAAAGTTCAGACGGAGGGAACAACAAACTGCTGGCGGTGGTTTATGTGCAGGAGCAGGCCAATAATTCCCTCTCTGCCGAAGCAATCCAGGAAAGGTTGTCTCAATCCCTGCGCCAGGAACTGAATCAGTCTCTGCAGGATACCGACCCCCTAATCATGGTCAACGTTGTAGGCCCTTAGGGGAATTCTGGGAAACAAAATACCCCCGAGGGGCGCAGGGTCTGCGCCCTGGGTAAGGGCCTCACAGCATGGGGAAATTTGTTTCAAGAGATTTCCTCAGGGTACTTACTGGTCAGGCATCTCGCCCGATGGCGGACAGTCCAAGCCGTTATCCTCCAGGCTGGAATCCTGATGCTGGGAAACCGTTACAAAATCGTCCGGAATAGACCTAAATGACCACAAAATGCGCTGTATTTTTTCTGCGATCAGGGTCTAAATGAATAGACCCCTTAGGCCCTATGGGCGATGAGGGTAAAGCCCTAATTTTCTTAGTATGTAACTACATTGTGAAGAGAAGTTAGGAGCTACTTTTATGTCCTTGTATAAGATGAAAGATTACTACCCAAATTATCGCGATTCATCTCAAACCGCAGCCATTGCTGACATCGACCAGTACAGCATTTATACCGAAGGGGAAAACAAGATTGGCTCAGCCAAAGATATTCTGGTTGATCAATCTGGACGCTTTCGCTACTTAGTGGTTGATACGGGTCCCTGGGTTTTCGGTAAAGACGTTTTACTGCCCATCGGGTTAGCCCACTTTGATTATGACCGTAATCGCATCACCGTTGATGGTCTGTCCAAGCAACAGGTCGAAAATCTGCCTTCCTACAACAGCATTGACGCTGTAGACGAGCAGTATGAAAATCGTGTTCGGGAGCAATTTCGTCCCCTGGGTCAACGCCGATCAAAGCGGCAGTTTATAGCCCCAGCCGACAACACTGATGCCACCAATCAGGCCAATCGTAACGAAGCCTACGACCAAGAGCCTACCCTTTATGGTCTGAGCGAAGAGGATAACCAAAAGCCTCTGAAGCTTTACGAAGAAAAACTGGTGACAGAACGCAGTCGTGTAAAAACTGGCGAAGTTGCTATCGGCAAGCATGTTGAAACTGAAACTGCCACCGAGACGGTTCCGGTGGAGAAAGAGCGCGTAGTGATTGAACGACGAGACGCCACCGGTAAAGCAACACCGGCTCAAGATCCTCAATTCAAAGAGGGTGAAGTTGCTCGCATGGATGTTTACGAAGATAAAGTCGACATTGGTAAAGAAGCCTACGTGCGGGAGGAAGTCTCGGTACGCAAAGAAACTGACCATGAACAGGTGAAGGCCAAAGAAAAGGTGCGTCGGGAAGAACTCGACATTGACACCAAGGGCAATCCCAAGATGAAGCGCTAAGTACATCCAGGTCCAGGGCAGCAGGGTAAGTTTAACCACCTAAATAGGCGGTGAAAGCCGTCGGCCCTGCTGGGCTTACCGCCCCTTTTTCCTATCCATTTTTTGACCCTTTCGTATGCTTTACGATCAACCCACCCCAAAAAACGATCAGCGTCTGGTGGCCAGCACCGTTTATGACCAGACCAAAGAATATATCGGTGTAGTGGTTAAGGTAGACCGCGACAGCGAAGGCAAACTTTCTCTGCTGGTGCAGAGCGATCAAACCCCATCAGGGTTAAATCTAGTCACCATCAGCGAAGCTGCCATTCGCCGGGTGGATCTCCAACAAAAAGAGGTCTACGCAGACCTGACCCAATATCCTCCCAGTTCCGTTGAAGTGGACGCTATGCCCCTCTGGCAAGAACAGCTCAAGGTTAACCGGAGTCGGCGCAAGGTAGGGGAAATTAGCGTTCGAAAGGCAACGGATATTTACACCATCGAAGTTCCTATCCGCAGCGAAAAACTGGTCATTGAAAACGCCGAGACGGGGGAAACGCTCAATGAGGTGGGGCTGTCTAATACCCGGGTAACCCAAAACGATGGTTTGGATATATCCGCTCCCCCCAGTTTCCAGGAAGACACCCTGGTCCAAGGCCATTTGACGAAACTCCATGACGCCGTTAGCTTCCTGGAAGCGGTGAGTCAATTTCCTAAAAATGGTTTTCACAAAAGCAAAATCACCATGACCTTAGGTCGCCAGCAGGGAACTGAAACCATCACCCTAACATTTGAATGGGCGATAACCGCTTTGCAGGCCCTGAACTGTCTTTCTGGCATGGTTGCAAACCGCTGTGAAGGGATTGATTTGGAGTTGTGGGTGGGCGATCGCGAACGAGCCGCCACCTACCAGAACTGGCTTTCCCGCTATCTCCGCCCTGGCAATCAACCGGCGTCCCCCACGGCGCGTCTGCGGGACCAGATTAGGGGTTAATTTCCTGGTCCACGGTCTTGAAAAGCCCTTTTAGGTTTGAGCCCAAGCCGCAGAAACGGCTGGGCCAGGCCCTCTGAAGTTACGAAATAAGCCTATGACTATCTTTCGATTTAATCCATGGCTGCGCAAAGTCAGCCTCAGCTTGGGGGTACTTACCCTGGGTGCTGGAGCCGTACTGCTCCCCGCCTGCGGCAACGAGGGCGAAATTAGGAGTGGCAGGGAAAATGTCACCACCGAAGATTACGCCCAAACCACCCAAGTTTCCGAAGCCATTGGCCAGGAGGCCACCATTCGCAGTCCCATCGTGGAAACCCTGGATGAGCATGGCCTGGTGCTCCAGGCTGAAGGGGGAGAAAACGTTCTGGTGCTGAATGTAGCGGCCAATGGGGCGGCCCTGCCCACGGGCGACACCCCCATTCAGGTCACCGGACAGGTAGTTGAGTTTACCCTGGCAGATGTTGAAACAGACTACGGTCTGGATTTGGACGAAGACCTGTACGCCGATTACGAACAGCAGCCCGCCATCCTCGCCGTCTCCTGGGCCCTGGCTCCTACCCCTGAGATGCTGGCCGAACAGCCGGAAGCATTCTATAACCAGCGGATTGCCCTAGAAGGCGATGCCTCGATCCTTTCGGCCAATGCCCTGGCCCTCTACGAAGACGGCTGGATTGACGATGTCGGCATTCTTGTGGTCGGCGTTGAAAAGCCCCTGATGGATGCAGGGTCCAATATTCAGGAAGGTGAAAGCGTGGCCGTGGTGGGTATCGCCCAGCCTCTGGACGCCGTCATGCTGAAAGGGGAATACGACCTCGGCTTGACCGACCAAGAGATCGAAGAGTTTGCCAGTCGTTACACCGAACGTCCCGTGATTGTGGCCGACCAGGCTTATCCCACCGCGGTAGACGAATAGGCCATAGCAGGCGTTCCCATTTTCAGTTCCCATTTTCAAATTTGCAGAAAAGAAGTGAAGTAAGAGGAAAATTTCTTTATGAATAGATCAGACGTAGTAGTAGCTCCTAACGTTCGCCATCAGAAGCGTGCCGTTGGTATTTTCAAAAACCATGAGCATGTGGAAAATGCCATTCGCGCCTTCAAAGATAACGACTTTGACATGAACAACGTGTCCCTGCTGGCACGCAATGTGGATGATGTTTCCGGTGGCCGTGAAGTCAACGAATCCCAGGGTAATGAAGCCAGCGAAGGAGCCGGCATTGGTGCCACCACCGGTACCGTGCTGGGTGGCGTCACCGGCTTCCTGATTGGGGTCGGCGTGTTAGCCATTCCTGGGGTCGGTCCGATTCTGGCGGCTGGTGCTGAGATTGGTGCCCTGGGGTCTACCCTGGCCGGTGCCGGTGCTGGTGCCCTGACCGGCGGCATCGTGGGTGCGTTAGTAGGCCTGGGCATTCCCGAAGAGAAGGCCAAAGTTTACGAAGACCGCATTAAAGCCGGAGATTACCTGCTGATGGTGAGCGGCGACGACGACACCCTGCGGCGCACGGAATCCATCATGGGTGAGCACCACGTGGACGACTTCGAAATTTTCGAAGGTAACACCCACGATAGCCACCACTATGGCAACGCCGCTGCCGAGGTGAACCACCGCCCCGCTGACGCGACCACCGTTCCCACCGGGGGAGATGTGCCCCTAACCCAGGGAACCCATGGCCGCGAAGTCACTAAGGCCCGCGATATCGACCATGACAAGCACCCAGAAGTGGTTGTGCACGACAATCGCAGCACCGAACGCAATAATCGGCGACGGTAAGAGACCGTAAGCGATTTCCCGTTAAAGGAAATCGCCGCCTGTGAGGTATCACTCATAACCCATGAATTCAGCCTGGCGAGTTTGACTCGCCAGGCTGCTTTTTGTCGCCTTAGCCCCTTTCGTCAGGACATCGCTATCCAGAGTCTCCTGTCCGTTATTCCCCCGGAGCTATGGAGCCACTGGAGAGATGAGCGCCTTTAATTCCCTGGCAATTCTATCGGGGCATTCCAGGGGAATTAAATGACCGACCCCTTCCAGGGTCACCAGTCGGGCCTGGGGTAAGGAACCGATCACGTCCTGCTGGATGGTGGCGAAGGGAATGACCGGGTCATCCTGGGAGGCTATCACCGTGACGGGGACCTTCACCCGCTCCATATGATCCGCAATGGAGTGGTTCATGCCCTCCAGCAGCCACCAGCGCCAGGCAGAGTCTTCCGCCGTCAGGTGGGTTTGCACAGCCAGGTGCCGCTGCTGCTCTGAAAGGGGAGCTTGGGCGGCCTGGTTTACGGTGGTTTCGGCATTCTCCTGGTGGGGGTGGGGGTGCAGCATCCGCTGCCGTTCTTCATCGGGCATGGGTTCCTGGGTGGGGGGCGAGGGGGCAATCAGCACCACCTGCTGTAGTCCTTCGGGTTGGTCAACTGCCACCTGCAGGGCAATTTTGCCCCCCATGGAGTGACCCACCAGAATAAATTCCTCTACCTGCAGGGCGTCCAGGGTGCGTTTCACATGATCGGCATAGCCCTGCAGGGAAGGTTGTTCTAAACAGGCTGCGGGGCCAAAGCCGGGAAGATTCAGGGCGATGGAACGTACCTGGGGAGACAGGGCTTCGGCAACCCACTGCCAGCTCAGGGCAGATCCCCCAAAGTAGTGGAGAAACACCATAGCCGGACTGCCGTATCCCCATTCCACAGAGGAGGGGAACCCGTTTGAAGCAGAAGTCATAGTTCTGGCAAAAAAACTTCTGTCACCCTAACGAAGTCTGGATTTCGTCACCTCTATCTTTCTGCAGACAGAAGCGGTATATCTCCCCAAACTGCCATCCTGAAAGCATTAGAGGTAATACACAACCATGTCAGACGTTTACACCCTCGCCGTTGAGGAAGAGTACCAACTGGTCGATCCCCACAGCCGGGAGCTGTGCGGCCAGGCCAGTAAGGTTTCCGTACCGAACTGTGGTCCCGCCTACCCACCGCCGGACCTCCCCCCTATTTCGAGAGTCACCATGACTATCAAACCTTTGTAGAGGGGCTGATTCGATCTGGGGTGATGCCCGATGTCACCAAGCTCTACTGGGATATTCGCCTGTCAAACGCCTTTCCCACCCTGGAATTTCGTATCGCTGATGTCTGTCTGACCGTTGACGAAGCGGTGATGCTGGCGGGCTTAGTCCGGGCCATAGTCCGCACCTGCACCAAAGCCGCCCGCTCCGGAGAAGTCTGCCCCCCGATTAAATCGGAGATGCTGAAGGCCGCCCACTGGACCGCAGCCCGCTGCGGCCTGTCTGGGGAGCTGATCGAGGTGCGTAAACCCCAGCCAGTGGCCGCGGAAAGCTATCTGCAGGATTTCCTCACCGACCGCCGCCCCGCCGCCCTGGAAGCTGAGGGAGACTGGCAGCAGGTCTCTGAGGCCGTGGCAGCCGTATTGAAGCATGGCAATGGGGCCAGCCGCCAGCCGGTGGTACGCCCAAATGGGGGAGTGGCCCTATGTCATCGACCGGATGATTCGCGAAACGACAACGTTTTAATGCCGGTTAAGTTCTGAGACAATTTTCTGCCAGTCAACAAGAGTTCGGGTTCCAATGGAAGTTAGGAATCATTCCCCTGCACTGCGGCGAGCCTGTTCTCTCCAAATAGGATTACCCAAAGCCCTGAAAGGTTAGCCCAGGTGCTCTTGCCATCGATTCCCTGGATAGCTTGCTTTAGATTTAGTAATGCCATGGACCCGACCGAATTTCAAATGCTCTACGCTGCCGGCGAGCGGGACTTTAACCACGCTGATTTAAGCTCCATAAACCTGAGTTGCATTAACTTGCAGAAAGTAAGTTTAACCCGGGCAAATCTGCGCCATGCCAACTTGCGTTGGACCGATCTGCGGGGAGCAGACTTGAGTTGGGCTGACCTGCGGGGGGCCGACCTGAGCTGGGCCAACCTGGAAGGCGCCAAATTGCACTGCGCCCACCTGAAGGGGGCCAAGATGCCCAATGGCACCGTGCACGATTAGCGGGCTCTCTTTCTGCAGACAGAAGCGGGACGTCCCCTAAACAGCCATTGTGAGAACATTCCTGGAGTTCATTCACTCCCAGGTGTCGTTTAACGGAACCGCTACCCTTGGCCCTCTGGAATTTAATTCAGAACCTGTTAGGTCTGCAGACCTCGACCTTAACCCTTGGCCATATGACCTGTCGGGCTATTGGGGTCCGCCGGTAAGTCAGGCTCTGGGGCGGCGGATTTGTCCTGGTAAAGAGGCAACTGAACGGTAAAAGTTGCTCCCTGCTCCTCCCCTGGGCTGTCGGCCTGCACCGTGCCGCCGTGGAGTTCCACCAGGTAGCGCACAATGGCAAGCCCTAGCCCCAGTCCGCCAAAGGTACGGGTGGTGGAAGAGTCAGCCTGGCGGAAATACTCGAACACATAGGGCAGGAATTCTGAGGGAATGCCTTTGCCGGTGTCGGTGACGGTAATTTGGGCGTATTGGGAGGGAGGGGATGAGGTAGGTGGGTGAAGTAGAATCGCACCCACTTCACTCACTTCACTCACCTGCTCCAGTCGCACCACCACCCGTCCCCCGGCGGGAGTGAACTTGATGGCGTTGGAGAGCAGGTTCCAAACGATTTGCTGCAGGCGGGCGGAGTCTCCCAGCACGGGGGCCATGGTTGGGGCGAAATGGGTCTCGATGGAAATATGTTTGGCTTCTGCCGCCAGGCGCACGGTTTCGATGGCGGCTTCGATGGTGGGGGCCAGGCGGGTAGGGGCCATGGTCAGGCTGAGCTTGCCGCGAATAATGCGGGAGACATCCAGCAGGTCGTCGATGAGCTGAATCTGCAGACGAGCGTTGCGTTCGATGGTTTCCAGGGCGGTGGCGGTTTTGGCTTCATTCACCTGGCCCCGGCGCAGCAGGGTGATCCAGCCCAGGATGGGGTTGAGGGGAGATCGCAACTCGTGGGAGAGAATGGCCAGAAACTCGTCCTTGATGCGACTGGCGTTTTCGGCTTCTTCCCGGGCCTGGCGTTCTAGCTGCAGCAGGCGTTCCCGTTCTTGCTCACTCTGCTTCAGGGCAGTGATGTCCACAAACCCGCCGATGGCCCCCCGCACCCGGTCGTCCGGACCAAACAGGGGAACGGCTTTACCGTAGACGGTGCGCACGGTGCCATCTGGGAAAACAAAGTCGATTTCATCGGTCACTTCCTGCTCGGTGCTCACCGCCTTCTGCATCGGCAGATCATGGAAAGGAATTTCCTGGCCGTGGCGACAGCGCTTAAAAGGCAGGGGGTCAATTCCATTGGCGGGGGTTGCGGTGGTCACCGAACCCAGCTTCATTCCCATCAGGTCGTAGGCGGTTTTGTTTGCGGTCATGGCATGACAAAGGGGATCCTGGGCAATCCAGATGGCGGCGGGGGTGGTTTCCATAATGGCGGTGAGTTCTTCGGCCCGGCTGCGGGCAATGGCCTCGCTGGTCATCAGGGCCTGTTCGTACTGCTTCTGGTGGGTAATATCGAGGACTGTGCCGGTGAAGCGCAGGGGTGTCCTGTCAGCGTCAAAATAAACCTGCCCCTTGGCCAGAATCCACCGATCGATGCCCTCCTCAATGCCCTGAGCCCGGAATTCAACCTCATAATGCCCGCCACTGGCAGGATCAAGACTTACCTGCATCACCTGCATGAGACGATCGTGGTCATCGAGGTGGACTTCGGCAAAAAAGGTGTCGAGGGTAACTTCGGTTCCCTCCGGCAGGCCAAACATGGCTTTACAGCCCGCATCCCAGGTTAGTTCGTTGGTCAGCAGGTTCCAGTCCCAGATGCCCAGTTGGGCCGATTCAACGGCCATGCGCAGGCGATCTTCGCTCTGGGCCAGGGCAGCTTCGGCCCGCATCCGTTCGGTAATGTCGGTATTGGTGCCAAACCAGCGGCGAATTCTGCCGGATTTGTCGCGGATGGGCAGGGCGCGGGAGAGGAACCAGCGGTAGTTACCGTCTTTGCCACGGATGGGAAAGGTGTCTTCCCAGGGTTCCCCGGTTTCAAAGCAGCGGCTAATTTTGGCCACTACCCGATCTACATGGTCGGGGTGGTGCACCTCTCGCCAGCCCCAGCCTTTCATGGCTTCCAGGGTGGTACCGGTGTAGTCGAACCAGCGCTGGTTGTACCAGAAGATCCAGCCGTTGGGGTCGGTCATCCAGGCAAATTGAGAGATATTGTCGGCCAGGTCGCGGAACCGTTCTTCGCTTTCCCCCAGGGCCTGTTCCGCCCGCTTGCGTTCGGTAATATCCACGAAGCTGGCCACTGCTCCAATCATCTGCCGCTGGTCGTTCCAGAGGGGGGCAGCGCTGATCAGAATGTCGTAGTAGCTGCCATCCTCGCGCACCATACGGTACTCATTGCCACTGGTAGCCTCTCCCCGCAGCGCCTTCGAGATGCAGTACTGATCCAGCGGAATCACCTCGCCCCCGCTGTCGTAAACCTTTCCCCAGGCGAACAGATCGATATCCAGAGAAGTATCCTCCGGGGCCAGCTGGGCCAGTCGCCGGGCTTCGCGGTTGACGAAGGTGAGTTGACCGGCAGCATCGCAGACAACGATGGCATCCCCCGCCTGGCGCAGGATAGTTTCCAGAATCGTGCGCTGGTTCTGCAGGGTAATTAACAACCGCTCCCGTTCTGCCTCGGCAATCAGCACCGGCACAGAGTCGGTGACCAGGTGTAGATCAGCGGTTTCATCCAGGGAAATGGGTTCCCCTGGATGGTCGGAAACAACGGCACTGGCAGGCTCCGAATGACGGCGGGAGCCACTACCGCTGGCCACCACTCCGGCCACCTGCCCGGCCTCATTCCACACTGGGCTATAGGACCAGGCCCCGTCTTCCCGCACTGTTGTGCCGCTTTGATCTGCTGCGGTAGGGCTTTGCCGCTGGAGGGACTGCCCGGTGGCGAAGCCCTGCTCAATGCAGACCCGCAGGGAGTCCAGGTCCGCCGCCGCTTCCTGCATTAAAGATTGGCCGATGGTGAGGGCATGGCCCCGTTGCCGCAGCAGGGCAGAGGCCGCATCGTTATAAAACAGAATTCGCTCCTGACCCCAGACGCACACCATGGGGCAGTCGGAGTTGAGCACTAGAGCGAGGATGGACTTGAGGCTGGCGGACCAGGTTGCAACGGCTCCCAAGCAGGTCTGGTGCCAGGGGTGCGATCTCATCAACTCGGCAGCTTCACCCTGACCTGAAAATATTCCGCCCGCATACCGCTGATGCTTCATCTTGACCTATCTACATCTTATCTATTAGGCCATTAGGGGGGACAGGCCGGTTCTATCCAAAGAAGGATTTTTCTCCACGGTCAGGATATCGACACATTCGCCCAGGTCTCTGGGGTTCTCTCCCCCCAGGCCAACTCTGCGTGAATGGCCCCAGGCCTCCTCCGGCGGGGAAATGACGGTGACTTAGCACAAGGGGTACCCCCTATGGGGCTATCCTTTACGCAAAAGTCGCCAAAACTCCTGCGCTGCCTAGTTTTCCCTCTTCCCCCAGCCCCTACTCCCAGAACGGGAGCAGGGGGGCCGGAAAGCCCCTTCTGACCTCCCCCTCTCCCGAGGGGCTACTGCTTATACACATCTCATCAGTGAGCCATAGACCAG
>CAZPYG010000026.1:0-48336 GCA_964590465.1 uncultured bacterium
CTTAACAACGGCCAAGCCATTATAATCAACAGATCGTAATGGAAATTCCACGACCGGTAAAGCTAAACCGGTCTCTGAGACTTAGACTGTGAACCTGTTTTCCATAGTTTTAGAGCCAAAAGCTTGTGCAACAACAAAACAAGTGACTTTACGTGTGCTTTGAGATCTCGGGAGAAGATCTGTTAAACCTGAACGACCACCTGCAAACTAAACGACTTGCAGCGGATCGTGTAGATAAACCAGGTTATGCTTCATAAAAGCTTTATATTTCCAAGCTAAAAAACATAGTCTTTTTACCCCCTTACCTACCTTAGCTTCATACTCTGTTTCTCGTGGCCCAGGCAGTTATCTTTTCATCATGCGGGCGTAAAAAAAGGGGCCGCTAAAGCCCCTGGAATTAGTTCAAATGAACTATTACATATTTCCAATGCCCCTTTAGTCAGCGGGGATTCCTGTCAGGTTTCACCAAATACCTTATTTATTGGGCTGGGGAGTCATGCGCAGGTAGGGCTTAATTTCAGTTACCCCTTTGGGGAAACGCTGCTTGGCTTCCTCGGTGGGGATAGTGGGAGCCACGACCACATCTTCACCGTCTTTCCAATCTACAGGGGTGGCTACGCTGTAGTTGTCGGTGAGCTGCAGGGAATCCAGAACCCGCAGGATTTCGCCAAAGTTACGGCCAGTGCTGGGGGGATAGGTAATGGTCAGACGCAGCTTCTTGCTGGGATCAATGATGAAGACGCTGCGAACGGTTACTTTAGCATTGGCGTTGGGGTGAATCATGCCGTACAGGTCAGATACCTTTTTGTCGGCGTCGGCAATGATGGGGTAGTTTACGGCAGTGCCCTGGGTTTCTTCAATGTCGCCAACCCAGCCCTTGTGGGAGTCAACATCGTCAACGCTGAGGGCAATTACTTTTGCGCCACGCTTTTCAAATTCGCCCTTGAGCTTGGCTACGCTACCCAGCTCAGTGGTGCAGACGGGGGTGAAATCAGCGGGGTGCGAGAAGAGAACCACCCAGCTGTCGCCAGCCCAGTTGTAAAAGTCAATTTCACCCTCAGTGGTTTGTTGGGTGAAGTTGGGTACCTGGTCTCCGAGTTGAAGCGCCATATCTAAATCTTCCTGAAGTCTCAACAGAACACTATGGAGGCGACCGCAAAGACCGCCTTAACTGTATATTCCCATAAACCCCGGTATTCCGGTCGGAGTTTAGAGGATTCTTTTAACAATTCTATATCGGGGGCGATGGTTTCGCCCACCCATCCACCCTCAACCTCCACCCCTCACCATTTTCCCTTCACCCTTCACCTCTCACCCTTCTTCCCCCTCAACGCCATCCCCACATCCTCTAGCAGGGTGTAGAGCACCGGGACAACCAAGAGACTCAGCAGGGTAGAGGTAATCAGGCCGCCGATAATGGCAACGGCCATGGGTTGGCGAAGTTCAGCTCCCGCTCCCCAGCCGAAGGCGAGGGGCATCATGCCCAGGATGGTTGAGGCTGTGGTCATGAGGATGGGACGGAAGCGGACGGGACCGGTTTTCATCAGGGCATCCATGCGGCTGAGGCCAACCTGGCGCAGTTGGTTGGCGTAATCCATCAGCAGCAGGGCATTTTTGTCCAGCAGACCCAGCAGAAACAGCAGGCCGATGACGGAGGCCATGCCAAAGTTACTCTGGGTGACGAGAAAGCCCACCATCGCGCCGACAATAGCCAGAGGCAGCGAAAGGCCGACCACCAGGGGTTCCAGCAGGCGACCGAAGGGCAAAAACAGCACCACCAGCATGCAAACCACTGAAAAGGCTAGGGTGCGGAGGAACCCTCCCAGCACTTCGCTGATGCGGGCGGAGTCGGCTCCGAGGGCCAGGGTTACGGAGTCGGGGATGGTGGCGTTGGCCAGGTCAACGACCTGGCCGGTGGCATCCCCCAGGGCCTGGTTTTCGCTGAGGTTGGCGTTGAGGTAAGCAACCCGCTGCCCGTTGCGCCGTTCGATGGAGGTGAGGGTATCGCCATCCCGCTCAACGCCGGTTACGGTAACGTCTACGAAATCGGGTAATTCGGCGACCTGATCACGCACCGCCTGGGAAGAACTGTCCAGGGCTTCCAGGTCGTTGCTCTGAAGGATGACTTCCAGGGGCTTTTC
Source organism: uncultured bacterium (assembly GCA_964590465.1). Taxonomy (GTDB): domain Bacteria; phylum Cyanobacteriota; class Cyanobacteriia; order Phormidesmidales; family Phormidesmidaceae; genus CAZPYG01. Next base: position 2,142 of record CAZPYG010000026.1, read on the forward strand.
GCCGCCCACATCAACAAAGGGAACATCTTCTACGCTGATAGTGACATTGGGCCGGGCCGGGACCTGATGGCGCACCTGATCCTGCACTTCGGCGGTGCCCAATTGCCGATCCGGGTTGAGCTGCACAAAAAGTTGTCCCTGGTTGGGCGCGCCCCTGCCCCCAATGATGGTGAAGACAGAATCGACCTCGGGGGCGGCAAAGGCAGTGTCCTCTAGGTCAATGGCCACTTCCCGGCTGTCGTCCAGAATGGCCTGGACTGGATTCACCGGCATGGCCTGGGCCTGGGTCTGGAGATCCGGAGGTACCTGGGCCAGTTCTTCGGGGGTGAGACCTGCCAGATCCTCGGGGAGGATTTGGGCGGCGGGGGTGGCCATCTCTGGTAGAGGAGTGGTGAAGGCAATGTTGAATTCCCCCCGATCTAGCTTGGGAATAAACCCGGTGGGAATCAGGGGAATCAGCAGCACTCCCACCGTAAAGGCCACGATCGCAACCCCGACCACAATCCACCGGTGCCCCAGGGCCCACCGCAACAAGGCCGTATATCCCCCCGTGATGGCCGATTGTTCCTCCGTGTCGGGAATCAACACGGGGCTACGGCTGAACTCTTCCATCTCGGGTTCATGGATCGATGACTTTCGATACCCCCGCAGCCAGGACAGGGCCAGCACCGGGGTCAGGGTGCGGGCCAGCAGCAGGGAAGCCAGCACCGCCGCCGACACCGTCAGGCCAAAGGGTTTAAAGAACTGCCCCACCGTGCCCCCCATAAAGGCCACCGGCAGAAACACCGCCACGATGGTCAGGGTAGACACCGACACTGTCAGGCTAATTTCCCGACTGGCCGCCAGGACCGCCCGGCGGGGGGGCTCCCCGGCTTCTAGATGACGCATGATGTTTTCCACCTCAACAATGGCGTCATCCACGATAATGCCGATGACCAGGGCCAGGGCTAACAGGGTGATGGTTTCCAGGTTGAAGTCGGCCACCGCCATCACGATAAACGTCGCCAACAGCGACAGGGGAATGACCATGGCTGTGATCAGGGTGGCGCGCCAGTTTCGTAAGAACACGAAAATAACCAGAATTGCCAGGGCAATGGCCAGCCAGAGGGCGTCAATGGTGGCCTGGGTCGCTTCGCGGATATAGTTGGCCTGGGTCGTGGCCAGTTCCAGGGTCAGATCCGGCCACTGAGGCCGCAAATCCGCTACGGTATCTTCCACCTGGCGCACTACTTCCAGGGTGTTGGCGTCAGCCTGTTTGACCACCTGCAGGGCTAGGGCATCGTCGCCGTTGAAGCGCACCAGGGTGGCGGGGGTTCTCTCTGGGGCGGTGGAGTCGTTCCCTGGATTGGTGGGAGCAGCACCCTCTGCCGCGCCAGTGCCCAAGAGATCTACCCGCAAAACTCCTGGAATTGCTTCCAGTTCGGGGATAATGGCTGTTTCCACCTGATCAACCAGGGCCTCGGTAAACTCCCCTTCCGTCAGTAGGGCGTAGCTGATGGCCACCTCTTCGTTGACATTCAGGGGCAGAATATCCAGTTCGGTGTCTGGGGGCAGGGTGGCGGCGGCCAGGGCCTCCTCGGTGATGGCCGTAATGGGTTGCAGGTCAGTACCAATGCGATACCGCACCACCATGACCGTCCGCCCCGCGTAGGTGGTGGTACTGACGGTATTGATGGGCTCAATGTCCTGAAGACTGGTTTCTAAAGGAATCGTAAGGTTTTCTTCCGTTGCCAGTACCGTGTCGATAGGGGCCTGGGCGTTCACAATCGCGACCGGGAAGGTAAAGTCTGGGAACAGAGCGAATGTCAGGGAGCTAAAGGCAAACAGCCCCGCCACCGCCACCGCCAGCCAGGTACAAATGGTCAGCCCCGGATGCCCTATCGCAAACCGAGAGATGGCAAAGAATTTTTCTCGCAAAATATCGCTGAATGAGGGCTGGGCCATAGGGCTGGGTAGACGACCTGCAATAACGCCATCACATCGTAGTACAGAGCGTCTGTGCTTTGATTAGAGCTGTGCCAGATGGCAGCCCCCATGTTTGGGGAGCATTCCCAACTCAATCAGCTCGATATTATATGACCGATTCCATCCTTCATCCTGAACGGCCCATTCGCACCGTTTTAGTTCCCCAGGGGGCAGAATATCGAGCGGTGCAGAAGGGCTGTAAACGGGCTCGGGCGGCTGTGTCAGTGGTGCCTTTGCCGGTGGGACCAGCCGCCGCAGACAGGCTGGAGCAGTGGTTAAGCCAGTACAAGCTGTTTGCCGAGGCCGGCTATCTGCTGGTGGGGTTGGGGGGGGGATTGTCTACGGACTTGACAGTCGGGGACGCAGTCCTCTGCGAAACCTCTCAGGGTGTCGAAAAGGGGGAGGATGCTATCCAGCTTGATCCGGCACTGACCCAGTGGATTCGTAAACGCCTGCCGGAGGTCAGGGTTGGTCGAGCCGTGGGGAGCGATCGCATCATCACCCGGGCCACCGAAAAACAATCCCTCCACCAAACCCTCGGAGCTTCAGTGGTGGAGATGGAATGCCTCCCCGTGCTCGGGGTTCTTCAACACCAGGGAAAACGATTGGCCATGGTGCGGGTGATCAGCGATGACTGCCGCCATGATCTACCGGATATTTCTAAAATGGTCCAGGCCAACGGCTCCCTGCGGCCTCTGGCCTTGGCCACCCAGTTTGGGCGACAGCCCATGGGGGCAGGAAGGTTAGTGATGGGGGCTCTGAAGGGTTTGGCCCGATTAGAGCAGCTCATGTACGAACTCATGGGCTAGGTGGCTAGGTTCGCCGTATTTAAGCCGGCAACATGCCGGTATCCATCGAGGGGGTCGGCGGGTGGGTTGCCAGCAGGGGTAAAAATTTCCGAATCAGCCCCACCGTTACTCCAGGCAGTTCCAGTTGGGGGGTAAACCCCACCTCCTCCATTTGATAGAACACCCGAATCGCCTGGGGGTTCATTTCCGCCAGGCGACGCCCCACCTCGGGGCCAGTAAATTCAGACCCCTGCCCCCAAATGATCGCCGTAGGCACCGTCAGTTGGGTAATGTACTGAGCCAGGTCAAAGCACAGATCCCCCCGCACGAAAGCAAGAGCCGCATATTCCCCATGCTCCTGTTTAGCGGATTGCAAATAGGCCTCTACTATTTCCGGGTAGACCCGATGGGGCATGGCAAACTGCCGTTGCTCTAGAAAGCTGCGGATGCCGAAGCTATTGGCTACTCCCACCCCGTAAAGTAGCTGACCGAGCAGCGGCTGACTGGCAAACTGGGCGAACTGAGCAAACCCGCTGCGGCGATAGTCTTGCCCAAACTCGGCTAAACCGGCCACCGTAGTTAAAATTAGCGACTTAAACAGTTCAGGTCGGTTGATTGCGGCCCGCACGGTAAACGCCGCCGTTAGGGCAGAGGCAATGACCGTAGTGGGACCACTGCAGGTCTGCTCCATGAATTCGGTAATGATGGCAATGTAATCTTCCACCTGATAATCACGAACCGGGTGATCCGACCGCCCCCAGCCGATTAAATCGGGAGCAATGACCCGATAGTCTGCGGCAAAGGCGGGATACACCTTAGACCATTCATAGGCTGAAGATCCTCCACCAAAACCGTGCAGAAATACCAGGGTTTCCCGGGTATCTGACCCTCCCCACGGCTCGCCCTGGGGGGTGTAATATACCATGCAGCCGAAGGCGGTTGTGACTGATTGGCGAGCAAAGCCAGGGGGAATAAACATAATTTATTTTTCGTGACTAGACAAATAACTTGAACAATCCACCTGTTCCCCAACAAGAGAACAGCGACTGGCCCTGGGGGGTTTTCTCATGAGAAATACTTCTTCGAAAAAAGTTTAAAGAAAAAAGACTTGGCGGAACTCTATCGAAAGACATAGGCAGAAGAAAATTTTTGCCAGGAATTACAAAACGAAAATAATCTTTCAAGAGAAAAAAGAACTTGAGGATAGACACTTTATTAAGCCTGAAAGGTGTTTAGATAGTTCCCAAAATCCCTGATTTCAGGGACCTGAACGGATTTGGACAGACCCAAATTTTGCTATCTGGTCTAAAAATCATTTTCCTTTGCGTTGGTCAGAGTTGACGCAGTAAGACCAGCCTGAAACCCGATGTCATGGAATGCCCTAAAGCCCAGCCCAATGCTCAGGAATTTCATGGGAAAAGACTACTTTTCTTGATGTATTTCCATTAAATTTTTCCAACAATTAATTTGCCGTTAGTCTAACCTATAGGTAGGTCAAGAAAATGTGAAGTGCAGGTTTCTCACTGTTCTCCAGGATTTAAGGCGTTATTCCCAGGTGGTGGAAAAGTGTCATGTCTAAAAACATTGTGAATATTACCCAAAAGGTCGTCAATCAAAAGATAGAGGAAATTGTAAAAAATCCCAGCTCTCCCTATGATTCGGCTTTTGCTAACCCTAAACTACGGCAAAAGTTAATGCTGAGGGTGTTAAACCATGCGTCTCCCCGGTATACTTTCGCTCCAGGACAGGGAATGGAATTCAACCAACCTAAACCGTTGGCACTCTCCCCCGAGGAAGAAAAACAAATTGAAGCCATGATTCAGGAAAATGTCTTGAGAATTCTTCACGAGGAGGATGCGTTCAGGCACTTTCCGAACCGCGAGAAAACCCATCAACCCCAGGAACCTTCCCACTGGTTCGGTTAAACAAGCCGAGGCAGGGCTGGGGGGATACTGCCCCTCAGCCCTGTTTTAGTAGCATTCTGGTTGGCTTCCCCATCAATCTTCTCTTGCCCAGCAATTTGATGTTGCTGGGGTGTACTCAATGCGCCGCCAAAGCCTGGGTATATTGAATCTCGTCCGCCAGCAGGAAAGGTGCTTCAGCAAAAGTGGCGGCTAACTCCTGCACAATGGTGTTTTCCAGAGTAATGTCGTGTTGCTGATCCAAATCGGCCAAGACCATACTGCGCATAGTGCCCGTGATAATGATCCAGCACGGGCACCGTCCAGAATTATCGCGGCGGGGACAGATGCTTAAAATTCCTAGAGCTTCCAGACCACTAACCCCAGCAGCACAAACAACCCCAGGGACCGGCGGAAGTAGTTCACCCCCTGAAACAGTTCTAGCCAGGCCCAGGTAAAAAGCGCACCGTAGGCAACGGCCTCAACCCCAGCCCGAAGACTGCCAGAAATAGGAGTTAGCGCTAGCAGCGTTGCCGCCAACCCGATGAGGATAGGCAGATTGGGCTTTTGAGCAATCGCTAGATTACCCTCATTATCCCGAAAGGTTTTGTCAAAAGCGGTGCTGGTCATGGGGGAAATTTAAGAGAAAAAGCTTTCTATGCCGGGTTTCTGCGGCCAATGGGCATTATTCTCGGGCAACTTTGCAATGCGGCCTTCCCTCCAAGGTTTGAAACCCTCAGTCTCCCAAAAGTTTGAATTTAGCAAAACTTTAAGCCCGCTTTCGCTGTAGCCAATGTCATTAGGACATCGTTCGCTGGATTCTCCCATTGGTCATAGCCGCAGAAGTAGGATGCTGTTGGCGAATTCCTCAAATGCCCTGATTTCCCTCTGCTGCGCACGGGCAGAGCCAGCCCCTACTCCCAACATGGGAGCTTGGGAGCCGGAGTTTTCAAAGTCCCTCTCCCAGGCTTGGGAGAGGGATTTAGGGAGAGGGCCAAGCGAGGCAACGAAATATTTCGCCAACAGCATCCGGAAGCAGGAACTCAACCAATTTCCCAGGAATCTACTCGGGTTCCTGGGAAATTGGGTATAACAATTTAGCTTTTCTTGGCCATGTCTTGGCTATCCTGGCTGGGCAAGGGCCGTCAGAACCATGAATTCATATACCCGACATTTTCCTGGGGAAAGCAAGAGGAGCTGAAGTCTAAATTGAGGCGTTGATGGTTTTTCCAAAGGGTAATCCGATCAAATCTCTCTCCACTGATTGATGGAGAATTTTTCTTATTTTGATAAGTTCAAATAGAGTCGATGTAGAGATTCAAAGGTTTAGTTCAGCATGCAGAAGTACATCTGTGAAATTTGCGGATATATATACGATCCTGCTGAAGGTGATCCGCACTCGGGAATAGAGCCAGGTACTTCCTTTGATGAAATTCCCGACGATTGGGCCTGCCCCCAGTGTGGAGCAGCTAAAGCCCAGTTCAAGCCCCTCGATGAAGAGGCAGTCGCTTAACAGCGCTCTAAAGCTTCGAACAAACGATTACTCAATCGCCAGAACCCCAATCGATAACGGAATCAACAATGCTCTATGGGCATTAAATCCACCCATTCGGCTGGGTTTCTACGTTAACAACCCCCCAGGCTGGGAACTACCTGTGTATGCAGCAAAAGCAGCGATCAAAAGTAAGTATCCGCGGGGCGAAGGGTGGAATACACATCCTTGCCCTGGTCCTTGCGGTGGGTCTGTTGTTGTTTCAACTTTCTTCCAGCGTTGTGTACGCCATGACTTTATCGTCCTGGGCCGGAATGCGTAGTTTGGCGGCGGCGTTATTTCCCATTTCGGTGGCGTTTTATTTCAGTTTTCTGGCCCAATTAAAGATGCCCGCCAACCGCAGTCGTGCCCCGGTGATTAACAATTTTGTTCTTTTTCTGCTCTGGACATTGTTAGTGCTGGGGATAGATGGTAGTAGCCAGCTGGAGACTTTTCCCCTTGAAGAACTGCTCTATTCCCTCACCCTTGCCTTTTTGATCTGGCGGTATAAACGCCAGGAATCCTTAGCAGATTTGCTGGCCTGCTGCTACGGCATTTTATCCGGTGCCCTGGCTTCGGTCATCATCTTTGGATGGAATCCCACCACCCTGTAGTTCACCTCAAACATTATGAATTCAGACCCAAAACGATCCGCTTTCGCTCAAAATTTGAAGAAAGATGCGGCCAACAAATCGGCCAGGCCTGCCAATGAAACCCTGGCTGACCAATCCGAGGCTCAGGCGGCTAACGAAGCTGTACGGGTCGGCCTGGAAGATCACAGCGGGGCTTCCGGAGCAACCGTGCCTGCCAACCAGGACCCCATGGCCGCCGGCCAGCCAACCGTAGCCAACGACCCTGACGCGATGCAGGAACAGGCCAAGGTGGTGGGTGAAGAAGCCATTGGCGGAACGACTCCCACCCCAGACCAGAGCGACGTAGATGCAATTGCGGCGGCGGTGGGCATCAACACTCGCCCTGAGCATCCGGTGAAAGTTACCGAAGAAATGCACAAGCGCGATGACCATCGCTACGAGCTTGATCCGGAGTCCAAAGGGCCTGCTGCTTCCGCCTGATAACAATAGAATCCCTGACCCATGGCCTACCGTCTACAACCGCAGAGTGCCGTAGAGGCCAATGTCCGACGCATCCTGGGGGAGCAGTTAGACAAGGCCCACTACCAGCTCACCGAAAACTTCAGCTACGAACCCGCTGATGCTATCCATGACGCCCGCAAGCGTCTAAAAAAGGCCCGTTCGGTGCTGCGGCTGGTGCGTAAGGCCCTGGATAAAGAGACCTACAAGACTGAAAAAAACGCCCTGCGAGACATCGGGCATCTACTGGCCCCGGCTCGGGACGGCGAAGCCTATCGGGAAACCCTGGAAGATCTGACGGAGCATTATGCCTCGGTGCTTGAAGAAGATGCCTTTGCCCAGCTGCAGGAGGCCTTGTTGGATCTGCACCTGGGGCGCCTGCGGCAGCTCATCGACCCGGATGAACCCATGGCGACGGTAATCAATACTTTAAAGGAAAGCCAGTTGCGGCTGAAGCGCCTGGAGCTGGATCAAGAAGGTTGGGATGCCCTACAGAAGGGGCTGAAAAAGATTTACCGTCAGGGTCGCGATCGCATGACTACCGCCTACGAAGAAGCCAGCGATACCAGCTTTCACGAATGGCGTAAGCGGGTCAAAGACCTGTGGTACGACATCCGTATGCTTAAATCCATCTGGTCACCGGTGATGAAGGTCTGGGAGTCAGAAGCCCATCAATTATCTAAGCATCTGGGGGATGACCACGACATCGCAGAGCTGCACGACTTTCTGGTCAACCATCAGCACGACGAAGCCCTCCACGATTCCCATCTCAAGCTGCTGCTGCCGCTGATGCAGCATCGCCAGGGGCAACTACGCAAGCAGGCCCGTACCCTGGGACAACGCCTCTACGCTGAGCCCCCTGCAGCTTTCACCGAGCGAATAGCAGCCTACTGGCAGATCTGGTACTCCAACGGCAAGACCTGACCAGATTGAAGCGCTCTACCTTTGGATATAAACACAACTTTTGTCGTTAAACGTTCACCTTTGTAATGCCCTAAACCTTACTCAATCCCCCTCTTTCTCCACCCGTTTGAAGTAACGAAAATTGGATCTTTAATTTATGGCTAACAACAACTTTCAACAACTCCTCGATTGCGGCCAAAGCCTCTGGATGGACTATCTCAGTCGTCAAATGCTTGAGTCTGGAGAACTCCACGATAGGGTCAAAAACCAGGCCCTGCGCGGTATGACATCCAACCCCAGCATTTTTGAGAAGGCCATGACCGGCGACGATGCCTATAAACCTGCCATCGAGCAGGGCATCAAGCAGAATTTATCCGCTCAAGAAATCTATGAATCCATGGCGTTTGAGGATATTCGCCGGGCCTGCGATGCCCTGCGCCCCGTCTACGACGAAACCAACGGCTTAGACGGATACGTCAGCATTGAAGTTTCCCCCCACCTGGCCCGGGACATGGCTGGCACCATGCAGGAGGCCCGTCGCTTCTTTCAGGAAGTGGATCGCGACAATGTCATGATCAAGATTCCTGGCACCATGGAAGGGCTGGGAGCCATCGAGCAGGCCATTTCTGAAGGGATTAACGTCAACGTGACCCTGTTGTTCTCGGTGGAAATGTACCGCCAGGCGGCCCTGGCCTATATTCGCGGTCTGGAGAAGCGCCTGAATAATGGCCAGCCCATTGATACCATCGGTTCCGTCGCCAGCTTCTTCCTCAGCCGCATTGATACCAAAATTGATGACCGCCTCAAAGAGCGGATGAAGCGGGTCGGTAGCGATACCCTGAATGAAGAAAAGCGACTGGAAAGCGTGGCGGGTAAGGTGGCCATCGCCAATGCCAAAATTGCCTACCAAGTCTTCCAGTCCCTGTTCAGCGGCGATCGCTGGCAGCGCCTGGCCGATAACGGAGCTAACGTACAGCGTCTGCTCTGGGCCAGTACCAGCACCAAGAATCCTGAATACAGCGACACCCGCTACGTGGATGAACTGATCGGTCCCCACACTGTCAACACCATGCCCCTGGACACCATCGAGGCCTTCGGCGACCACGGCACCGTTAACTGCAGCGCCGTGACAACGGATGTTGAAGAGGCCAATACCCTTATGGATAGCCTCTCTGACCCCGATATTTCCATTGATCTGGAAGTGGTCATGGATGAACTTCTAGAGGAAGGGATTCAAAAGTTCATCCAGCCCTATGATTCTCTGCTGCAGTCTTTAAAATCCCGCATGGAGCAGTTGGCTCCGGCTTAAGGTCTCCAACCTTTGGGGCCGGTTTTCTAAGCTAACCGGGTGAACCGTAAAGTCACACATAACTCCCTTTTCTGGAAGGCAGGCCCCTTGCCGGGCTGACGACAGCCGAGGGTTTTTCCCCACCCCATCAGGTTCACTGGACTGGCCATGGTGGTGGGGTTCGCTTTTTCCTCTGCGGGAGTCTCCTACCGCAACCGTTTTCTGCCCAGTGGGGCCTACTGCGATGCCCAGAGGAATCAGCAGATCTATCGTCCCGAGATTGCCAGTAATCCCGACTGGCCCCTGGGGAAACGACTGTGATTTTGAGGGGCAGGAGCTGATTAGCTACCGGGTCGACTTTGGCTCCATGGCCAGTCTTTTGACAATCCTTATAACCTGATGGAAAGGCACCAACTGCATCGCCAAAACAATTTACAAAACTTTGTCTAAATCTCCCAATGTTTTACGTTTTGCCTGAATACTTAGACAAACTTTATGGACGCTAAAAAAAGTGGAAGATGAAATTCGGTTTAGTCTTTATTTGTCGACTCGAAAGCCCTGTGAAACAAGGGTTCTGAGAACCCCTGTCGGTTCTGTAGAAGCAATATTGCTGAGTAGAATAGACATCAATTATGAGTTCTCAGCATATGTCTTCGAGTCATGGTTACGTTTTGGTCTTAGATCCGTCCCGGGGGTACCCTCTGGACGCTCATCCTTTGGAGACGCAGTTGCCCTATCCCGTGTTTATCGCTAACTCTGCAGAACAGGCTGTTGATAGGGCTTTAAGGACTCCTCCCAGTTTGGTCATTCTGGTCGGCGATGACGCTCAACATTGGTCTGCGCCGCTGGTGGAACAATTGCGGCGGAATACCGGGATCGCTAATTTGACCATCGTCGCCCTGACCAATTCCTCCAGCCCCCAATGGAACCATTTAGAAGAAACCCCAGGGCTTGATGGTTTCCTGGTTAAGCCCCTGAGCTCCGAGATTCTCAATTCCCTGGTTGAATCCGCCTTTGCCCGTAGAAATCAGTGATGCAACGGGGTGATCGTCCATAGAACCAGCAGTTAAGTTGCCAGAGGCCCTGGGAATACCCCAACCATGGAAAACCTTTGCCCATGGCATGGGCTCCTTAATACCTTTTGAGAACACGTAATATAGTCCATCCCAAACCCGTTTAGTTAAATCCCGGGATGTCGATTGGGTACTCTAAATTTACTGAGTAAATTCACCAGGCTCCGAGATAGACTTGCCCATCGGAATGATGTCTTACTCAAGATTGAGTGATTGTTCGCTCGCCAATCGTGACTATCCGTGAAGAGTAAATCACATGTTGCCAAAGGTTGTCCGAGAAACAGACGTACATGTGTTTAAGTTCTGGTTCAACGGAGCCCTGCAAGACGGACTTCATCATGACAATGAACTGTTCTACCGAGCTTTAGTGGTGGACACCGAAAAACGCCCCCGTCTTTATCACATGGGATGTAAGCTATCCGAGCAGGGGGGCACAACTTTAATCACGATCACCGATCAGTCCTGTAGCCTCTGGCTCAGCCTGCGCGGCCAGGATTTACTGACTCAGGTGCAGCAAAATCCAGTGGCTGGACTACCTCAGCCCAATCTTTAAAGATTTTATCTGGTGCATCCGGGGAAGATGCGATCGCATGTTAAGCCACCCCAGAAGTTTCCCGGTCTCCTTCTTATAATCAAGATATAGCCCATATTTTTCCCCAGGTTGGCCCCGACAACCCGGTTCGCTACAGTCTCGAAAGGCCAATGGGGTTTTGTAAGCCAGGAGACATCCTATGTTTAAGAAGATTCTTGTTGCCCTCGATAATTCCCCCCAGAGGAATACGGTTTTGGATCAAGCCCTTACCCTTGCGCAGCAATCCGATGCCCGGCTAATGCTGTTGCATGTGCTGTCGGCCTATGAAGAAGGCAGTCCGGGGATTCCCATTCGGTCTTACCATGCCTATTACCCGGTACTGGACGATACTACCTGGAAGGTGTATCAACAACGGTGGGAAGCCTTCGAATCCCGTGGCCTTAACCAGCTGCAGCAGGATATTGAAACGGCCCAGGCGGCTGGGGTTCAGGCTGAGTTTTCCCAATCCGCTGGTGACCCTCCCCAGGTGATCTGTAACGTCGCCAAGTCCTGGGGAGCTGACCTGATTGTGGTCGGTAGCCACGGTCGCAAAGGGTTGGGCGAACTTCTGCTGGGCAGTGTCAGCAACTACGTCATGCACCATGCGCTCAGCTCTGTGCTGGTGGTTCACCGGGGGCCAGAACCAGAACCTGTCAACGCTCAGGAGAAGGCCGTAACAGCCGGTCAATAGTCGCCTAGAGAGGGAGTTCCTGGTGGCAGCAGCAAAGCTTAAATTCCCGCGTCAGCGGAAATTACGGACAGAACCTTGTGGATAGGGATGTCCCTGGGGCGTTGGCCACAGGTAAATTAACCCTTACCCTTAGGCACCAGCAAAATTCCCTCTCCATCCTGGAGGTCAAACGCCCGGAGATTCTTCAAATCCCGCTGGGGTTTAAGGCCCGGGGTGGCGATGGCGACCTCCCACTCGTCCATATCAAGCTGCAGCCAGTCGCCAGGATTGACGGTCATGGGTTTGCCCCCCATGTGGGCCAGCATGACCACTTCCTGGGCCGCCCGTTCTTCCGACGGATTAGGTTCAATGCGATACCCATAAAAGATGGTGCGCTCATCGTCGCTGATCCGGTTAAACCGATCTCGACCGGTCAAGTTTTCCCGCAGCCAGGGACGGGTCAAGCGAAACTCCCGCAGGGTCAGGCCAAAGTGAGTGGTCAGGGGGGAGCAGTCTTTGGCATAGTTGGCCGCATTGCACATGTCGTGGCTATCTTCCATAAAGGCCATGGCGAAGGTTTTGAGCTTGGGCACATCCAGGGTCGCTAAAAAGCGGGGTAGGCTGGGGGCGTTCAGCTCCTCCAGGGCGGGCACTTCACACACCGCACTGTCCGCCTTGCTGCCCAGGCAGTGCTGACAGATTTTAGCCACTTCTTCCAGGTCATAATCGGTTTCTACCATGGCTTCCCGCAGGGCTTTGGCAAAATCCTTGAGCTGATCCAGGGTTTCAAACCCGAGGGCTTTGAGTTGGGGAAAGGCATTGGGCCGCTGGTACATTTCCGGCTCAATTTCCCAATCCAAAAATCCCACTTCCTCGGACACCACCTTGACCCCGTAGCGGTCGTCCGTATTGCGGAAGAAGCCCCAGGGGGTTTCCATATTGGCATTCAAAAAATCCATGGGCAGGCCCGGGCTGAAGCCATGCACCCATAGCAGGGTAGCGGGGTTGTTATAGGCCCGATTCAACACCTGGGGCAGGGTCTTGCCCAGGTTCCAGTTAATGTCGGCATCTAGGTCTACCTGATTGCCCCGGCGTACGGTGTCATGGTTGCCACAGCCGGTGATCCAGTGGTCGCCCTGAAAGATGACCTCGCACACCCGTCGCCACTTGCGGTCCCAAAACCCTTTAAGGGTGGGAGTATTGTGGGCAAAAATCAGCGGTCCCCACTGGAACGACCCGGGCTTTGCCTCCACCAGTTCCAGGTAGGTAGACTTTTCTTCCCACCCTTCCTCAGGCCAGGGGCGACCGTCTTCAAAAATGGTGAACAGCAGCCGCCGATAGCCCTGAATGTCCTGCACTACATCACTCATGGCCAGCAGATATACATCATCCTGCTCCACCCGCCCGCTGAGGGGATTAAAGAAGCGAAAATCCTGGCCACCATCCACCCGAATGCCATCCGCCCCGGTGTTAATTTTGCGCCGCTGCATTTCCAGCAAAATTGCCCGCACTTGGGGGAGTTGATGGTTCAGGTCTTGTCCGTACATGTTGGGGCCCTTGAAAAACTGCTGGGTCAGCAGTTCTATCCCCTGGTTATCGGCATGGCCGTAAACCAGGTCATAAATCAGTTGAATCGGTCCCTGGGAGAAGTTGTGCAGGGCGGTCACAAAGTCCACTACTTCATCGGGGCGCAGGCTCCCCAAGACCGCCGGATTCGTCGCTGCCGACCCCAAAATAGGGACGTCATACCCCCAGTTTTGGGTGTGGGGTTTCCGTAGGGTAATGGTGAGTTGACTGTGTTTTTCAGTTTCCGGGTCCGGATCATCTTCCACGATGGCAAAGAACTCATGCTCAATGTTGGTGTCTTCCCGCCGGTACTCAATGGTGGGTTCCACCGGCAGCAGTTGGACCGCGTCATAGCCGGCGTAAACCTCTTCGCCAGGGTTAAGCAGTTCCCCCCTGGCCAGCTTGTCAGAGACCTCTTCGTAAATGCGGGTTAGGCCCTCCAGGGTGCCTTCTGCAGATGCGGTTTTAACGTGAATTTGCAAAATATTCGTGGGCGGCGCCACCCTGGGCAGGTCTACTTCTGGCATGCCCTTGGGAGCTGCCGTGCGGCGGAAGTATCCCAGGTCTTTACGCTGCCGCTGCAGGCGCCGCATGTCGTAAATTTCGGCAGGGGCAAAGACCCCATAGGGTAAAGAGTAGGCCAGGGGGTCACGGATCAGGTGCAGTCGCCCTTCGGCATCCACGTAGCGCAGCCAGTAAAAGCTGCCCGCCTGGTTCCGGTGGCCCGGCTTCACCCCGGCGACTACTGCCCAAACAAACTCCCCCTGCTGTATCACGGGTACCCGGTCCCGCTGAAAATTCACTGCCTGCTGGGGCTGGCGAAAGTCAATGGGCTCCAGGGGGGTAAGAATTTCCAGCTCCAGGGTGCGTTCCGACTGGATGACGTCGGCCGCCAGTTCCGGGGTCCAGAAGCCAAACTCAGTCAGCCCATCGCGACGGTAGGTGGCGCCCAAACGACGGGCCAACCGTTGCCCCCGCTGGAAGTAAGTGTCATCTGAATGCATCACGGAGGAGGCCCAGTCAAGCACCGTTTGGGTCTCATCCTCGACCAGGTACACCAGAAATTTGGACTTATTTTTGGGGGCGGGGGTAGATTCTTTAACTGCCACAATAATGATTCAAATAAAAACCTGGTTTAAGCCAAGGGCATCAGTAGCCTGAGAAAATGTTAAAAGCTTTTCCCATATCTTGACTGAACTTAAGGATGTCAATCAACATCTATCCAGCTCAGTCTAACAATCCCTGCTGAAGCAAACACGAGTATGGCGAAAAATCGTTATTCCCTTACGTAATTGCCTATCTCTGGGCATAATATTCAAGAAATAGAGGGGTACCATCGTTTCTTTCCGGTAGAGTACAAAGCACAGCATTCCCGACCCAGGTACCCTAACCTTTACCTTTATTATCGATAGTGCCTTCAACCCCTCCACCCTCGTTCAATGATGTTGTCACCTCGTGCTTAGCTTGTAGTCAGCTCTTCGCCCAGGCCTCCATGGCCCCAGGGGATACCCTGACCGGGCTTTCCCTGGAGGACCGCAATCCAGCCCTGATCGAGCGCATGTTGCCGCTTTTCTCCTGGTTCCATGACGTCTACTTTTCTGTGAAGACCGAAGGTTGGGAGCACATTCCTGCCCGGGGGCGGGTACTGCTGGTGGGGTCCCACAATGGTGGGTTGGCTGCTCCGGATACGGTGATGATGACCTACGACTGGCTCCAGTATTTTGGCCCGGAGCGCCCGGCCTATGCCCTGATGGATCCGAGAATGTGGCAGGCATTTCCTGGGGTGGCCCGGATGGCGACCTGGGTAGGGGCAGTCCGGGCGGATTCCCAAATGGCGGTCAGGGTGCTGCGGGAAGATGCGGCGCTGCTGATCTATCCCGGGGGCGTTCGCGATGTGTTTCGGCCCCATAGCCAACGGGACAGAGTTTGTTTCTTTGGTCAGAAGGGATTTATTAAGCTGGCCCTACGGGAGGAAGCCCCCATCATTCCCCTGATTTCTCACGGGGCCCACGATACCCTGCTGGTGCTGGCCGATATCTATCCCCAACTGGCCCAGCTTCACCAGCGGGGGATGCCCTGGCCCATGGGCATTGACCCCGGTACCTTTCCCATTTACCTGGGGCTACCCTGGGGCCTGAGCTTTGGCCCTTTACCGAACATCCCTCTCCCCAAACTTCTCCACACCCGGGTTTGTGCTCCCATCACCTTCGAGCGCTATGGCCCTGAAGCCGCTCGTGATACAGACTATATAGAGGAATGCTATCGCCTGGTGGAAACCACCATGCAATGCCAACTCGATGACCTGTATGCCCGCTATGATTAATTCTCCCCTACCGGCTGAAGCCCAGGATCTGACGGAACAGACTTCGATCCAACTGGCCCAATGGATTCAGGCGGTATCCCTGCCCTCTTCCCTCAGCCCTGACGGCATTGCCACCACCTACGTCCGCCAGGGGGAGGGGACCCCGCCCATGCTCTGTATCCACGGGTTCGATAGTTCCCTGTTTGAGTTTCGTCGGCTGCTGCCGCGGTTGGCGGCCCATGGACAGACCTGGGCGCTGGATATGCTGGGGTTCGGCTTCACCGACCGGACGGTATATCCCGATCTTTCCCCCCGGGCCATCAAGCAGCATTTACACGATTTCTGGCGGCAGATGCTGGGCCAGCCCTGCATCCTGGTGGGGGCTTCCATGGGAGGCGCGGCAGCCATCGACTTTGCCCTGACCTACCCCGAGGCCGTTGCCGGGCTGGTGCTGGTGGACAGTGCCGGGTTCGCCGCCGGCCCAGCCATGGGAAAATTCATGGTTCACCCCCTGGATCAATGGGCTACCGCCTTTTTGCGCAACCCCCGGGTACGCCGCAATATTAGCCGCCAGGCGTACTCCAATAAGTCCTTCGTGACGGCGGATGCGGAACTCTGTGCTGCCCTGCATTTGCAGTGCCCCGGCTGGCGGGAAGCGCTGATTGCCTTCACCAAAAGTGGCGGCTATAACTTCCTCAGCCAACGCATTGGTGACATTGCCTGCCCCACTTTGGTGCTGTGGGGCGAGCAGGATAAGATTTTGGGCACTAAGGACGCTCCCCGTTTCCAGCGAACCATTCCCCACTGCCAGTTGGTTTGGGTGCCCGACTGTGGCCATGTGCCCCATCTAGAGCAGCCAGATGCCACAGCGGAGGCCATTGTGCAATTTGGTAAACAGTTTCACCCTCAATCCCTCGAAGCCTCCACCTGACGGCACCAGGCCACAGCGGAATCTGATTGAACCCCATAGGGTTCAATCAGTACTGGCCCTCAGCTGGGCTTCAATGGCTTCAATGCGGTTGGCGCTGGTGGGGTGGGTCTGCAGGAACTGTGGCTGAGATCCACTGTCCATCAAACTTTCCAGAAAGCGAATAAACGCTTCCGGCGGGTATCCGGCGGCCTGCAAAATTTCGATACCCAGGGCATCCGCTTCATACTCGTTCTCCCGAGACCGGGGCAGGCTAACGGCCAGCTCATAACCGATTTGAGCCAGGGTATTCATTTCTAAGCCGGCGGTTTCGGCTATTCCCTGGGCCAGTACCGTTCGCCTCAGGGCTTCGACACTATGGCGCTCATTGATGTGGGCAATTTCGTGGGCCAATACAGAGGCCAGCTCGGCGTCGTTATCCACCGCCTGAAGTAAGCCGGTGGTGACATAGACAAAGCCCCCTGGAATCGCAAAGGCATTGATCTCATCGCTTAAAACCACCTGAAAGGTGTAGGGAATATCCCGGCTGTCGCTGGCTTCGACCAGTTGTTGTCCCAGTTGATCGACATAATTTTGAATCCGGGCATTGTCGTAGAGCCGGTACTGTTGACGCAGAATCATCTGGTTAATTTGCTGCCCCAGCTGCACTTCTTCCTGATCGGAAATGGTGCTGACCTGCACATAGCGGAACAGGTTACCGAAAAAATCCCCCCAATTTTGGCTGATAATGACAGTGGAACCTGAACCTTCGGTCTCCACCGAGGACAGAGAACCGATAGCCGGAAGTTGAGCCGTTCTGGCCTCTGCGGAGGGGGCAGATAAGCTTAAAACCGTAGCGCCTGCCAGTCCCATTGGAAGGGCTAAACACGGCTTGAATCGACTCCATAAAGCCCTTCTGACGGGGGCAACCATAACCTTTTCCTCTGCAAAGCTCCATCTTTATGGTGAGCAAAATCCACGGCAACGGGCTCTAACTCCTGAAAGAAAAAGCGAAGTCCCAGGAGGGGTTGTGGATGTCGGGGGTTGGCGTTCCCAGCCCAGCCTTAACCCGCCGGATCAACCTGATAATAAAGCTTGAGCAGGTGATAAACCCTGGGATAGTGCTGCTGAAGCCGTTGTGGCTGTTCAAAGAAGGATTCGGTCGCCACCGCAAAAAACTCAGCGGAGTTGGTGGTGCCATAACTATCCAGTACGGTGCGCTGATTCCGTTCTGCGGCCCGACAGAGGTCTTGATAGGTGGCTGTCATCACCTGGCTCCAGTCCTGGGGGTTAATGGTGGCAGGCAGCATAGGCACCCCGTTGGCTTCCCCTTCGGCCTGGTCTAGCTGATGGGCAAACTCATGCAGCACCACATTACGACCGTCCCGCCAGTGGCAGCTGTCGTAATCCACCTGGTTCCAGGCTAAAACGAGCTGGTCCCGCAACCAGGACTCTCCCAGCCGGGGTACCCGTCTTTCCTGGTGCAGGAACCGGTGGGTAGGTACGGTTTCCGTAGCCCAGTAGGCGCTGGGATAAAGCAGTACGGTTTTAAGGTTGGGAAAATAGTTGCCCTGGTCGTGCAGCAGTAGCAGCGAAGCCATGGCGGCCACCGTAACCCGCATTTCCTCGGTCACCGCCAGGCCGTTACAGCCAATGAACTGCTTTTCCGCCAGAAATACCTGTACCCGCCCCTGGAATATCCGCCTTTGGTGGGGAGAGAGACCACCGTAGGGGGCCACCCGCTGCTCCAGAATGGCTTCCCACTGGGGAGATAACGAACGTTGGGCCACCCGCCGCCGCTGCTGATCTACCCAGCGGGGATAGAGAAGAATCACGGCAACCAGTAGCCCAATCACCAAAAATATCAACAGGACCTGGAACAAGGGATGGCTCAGGAAATCGTCGCTTGCCTCATCCTGCCATGCGGGTTAGCAGCACCGGGCAGGGAGTGTACACCCGCACGTAGTCGCTGAGGGATTCCCCCAGCACCTTATCCAGATCCGGTAACCCCTTGGCAATGGTGGGTCGCCGGTCAGGAGACCCCAGAATAATCAGGTCAATGTTGCGATCTTCTGCCAGTTCGCAGATGCGGCGACCCGGCTTACCTTCCGGCGCAGCCAATTTATAAGAAATCCCGTATCTCTTCACTGCCGCGACGGCATCGATCAAAATCGGGTCCTGATTGGGGTCGGGACTGGTGACATCAAAGGGCTTGGCCTTCAGGTTGCTGATGGTGTGAACCAGGGTGAGTTCGCCTCCCTTGATATCCCGTAGTAGGGAGATGGCAATATTCAGCCCTTCCTTGGCCGAATCCGACTTATCCATGGCCACCATGATGCGCTTAATGGGGCGGATGGTGTAGAGATCATCTTTCACCAGCAGCATGGGGCGGGAGGAAAGCTGAAACACATACTGGCTAACGGAGTTTTCCAGAATCGCCTTCAGGCCCTGCAGGCCTCTTGAACCCATAATAATCAGGTCCGCTTCGATTTCATCGGCTACCTGGACCACCACATCCTTGGGGTCCCCCTCCCGCAGTACGGCATTGACCTTAGAGGGGTCAAGATTCAGGTTATTAATGGCGGTGGCCAGGGTACGGCCTCCCGCTTCCCACTTTGAGGTCATGGTTTCAGCGGAAACCTGGGACGGCACGACATGGAGCACCGTCACCGCGGCTCTCTGGATTAAAGGAATTTCCATCAACACCTTCATCATGGCTTCGGTGTTGCCGGTGCCGGAGTCTGCCAACAAAATTTTCTCTATCATGATGTCCTCTTATAGTGAACCCGACGGGGGTGGACCTGTAATCGCGCATTCCCAAAGTCCGGGAGTTGCGCTGCAGCCGGGATGAAACCGCTGATTAGGGCTAGTTTCCCCAGCTATGGGGTACAGGGTTGTACTGGCGGAGCCTGTCCTAACCCATCATAGGCACTGGTTTTAGGCCAACTTTTGGGCAATTCATAATTTGTAGTAGAGTCATTCAGGCCATTCCCTGACTTTTCCTATGACCTCTGCCAATTGGTTTGATTACCCGGTTACGGTACAGCCCCACCACACCGACTATGCCGGTATTGTCTGGCATGGCACCTATGTCAACTGGATGGAAGAAGCCCGGGTGGCCTATCTCAAAAGCCTGGGCCTAACCTTTGCCGACTGGGTCAATGCGGGGGTCGATTTGCCCGTGGTGGATTTATCCCTGAAGTATCGGCAGTCCTTAAAATTAGGAGATGAAGCCGTTGTCAGAGCCCATCTGGCCCCCAGGGCCAAGGTGCGCATCACCTGGCATTATGACATTCAAAACCTCGCCACCGGGGAAACTTGCCTGGTGGGAACGGTCATCCTGGTGCCGGTAGACTTTGAGAGTCGTCGCATTCTGCGTCAATTGCCCGGCTCGATACAGGAGGCCATCACGCACCTGGACCAAAAGGTTCCCCAGGATGGCTAAACTGCAGACGCCTTGGCGGATAATGAAAATGTTTGTTGCTACTCGTTTAAGTCATTGTGCTATGGTTTGCCTTAATTCCGGGTTGGCTTTTTGGGGTCGTGCATTGCTGCTATCAGGGCTCTGCGTCATGGCTTTAATGGGATGGCCCGGTGTGGCTGGGGCCCAGGACAATACCGTCGACTATACCCTGACGGATCTGAGCTACCGTGACTTTTCGGGCCAGTACCTGGCCGGTACCTCTTTCGCCGCCGCGGAAATGCGAGAGGCTAATTTTCAGGAAGCCGACCTGAGCCAGACTATTTTGACCAAAGCCTCTTTTCTCAGGGCGAATTTGACTGGCACTAATTTGTCCCAAACCTTTGCTGACCGCGTCATTTTTGATGGAGCCGATTTAACCAACGCCATTTTTACCGATGCGATTCTCTCCAGCAGCACCTTTACTGATGCCGTGATTCACGGAGCCGACTTTTCCGGAGCAATTGTGGACCGTTACCAAGTTTCCCAGATGTGTCAGTATGCCGATGGGGTTAACGCCACGACTGGCATGGCCACCCGCGATAGCCTGGGGTGTCGTTAACCCCCGGGGTGTCCTTAAAACACAATATCCAAACCCAGTTGGGCTAAATCAACGGTGTAAATGCGTTGGGTCGATGGGGTCGATACCCCCCACAAAAACTTGCTGGGAGAAATGGAAACCACAGTATCTGGAATCGGCAAGTCCGTCATACGGTTGATGATTTCGCCTTCTTCATTCACTAAAGAACAACCGCCCTTGGCATCTAAAACCCCGTAGCCCACAGCGGTATCGAATAGCCATTGAGCCGCAATATCTACCCGAAAACGGGTTATTCTGAAGGGCTTCAGGTCAAGAATAAGGAGCGATTCAGGGTGCCCCACCTCCTGGACCATAAACCGATAGGGTCGCAAAGTCGTTGTCAAATTGTGGATCGGCACATTCACCTTCAACGGCCCGACATAATTGCCCCGCCGGGTGGCGATATGAAATACACTGTGGCCGCGTTGTCGTACAACTACAGCAAAGTGGCCTGAGTCGATGGCCAGGGCGGTTACCAGTTCTCCTCCATGGAGGGGGACCTGTAGCTGCTGTAGCGGAGTAATTTTGACGGGTCGGGTCGGGCGAACCTCCAGGCGATGGAGATCAACCGCAATCAGATTACGCTCCGGCTGGAGATGGCACAACGCGAACCAGCGTCCCCTCTGGTCAACCGCCGCCATCATAGCGTTGGCGGTCATGGCAATGCGCCCCAGGCCATGGCTCATGGACAGCAGATGCATTGAGGTTTCGGTAATTAAGATGCCCCCCTGGTGGGTAGAGACAAACTGACGCACCGGGGATGGAAGCGAGAACCCCCGCGACGTATGGGGCGGATTCAGCACCTGGTCTGACCAGTTGTAAAACCACGCCTGTTCCCCACAACACACCACCAGCAAATTAGCATGGGCATTGAGATGTTCTGGCTCCCCTTTAGATCTCAAACGAGAATATAAGGGAACTAACCCCATGAGCTCGGCACAGTGGGGTAATTCAACAAAGGGCAGTTGAGGGATGGAAGTCGCTGTCGGCAGGGCTCGAGGCCTGATCTTGACATTCTCCAGTTCACCCTTTTTAACCTTCTGATACAGCTTGACTAAGGCCCGTCGCATTTCGCCGGCATCCTTGAACCGCTTCGGTAGCAGCTTTTGCAAAGACTTGCCAATAATCTGCTGAAATTCAGGATCTAGGGAGTTGGGAATGTCTGGCAGCTGATTCAGATGGGCTATCATCAGTTCCATGGGGGTGCCCGTAAAGGGCCGATATCCCAGCATCAGCTCATATAAAATCACCCCAACGGCATATAAATCTGACGCCTTGGGGTGCTGGTTATAAAACCGCTCTGGGGCCATGTAGGCCGGAGAGCCAGTATGACCCATTTCTGATTCATGGGCTTCCTGGCTGAGTCGGGCAATGCCAAAGTCAGAAATGCGGGCAGTCCAACCGCCGGGGGTAAGCTCTAGAAGGATATTTTCTGGCTTGATGTCGCAGTGCACAATACCCTGTTGGTGGGCATGGTTCAGGGCCGACAGAAGATCCAGAACAAATCCCAGAATTTCTTCCAGGGTGAGAGCGGTGTCACTATTAAGAATCGACCGCAGATTGCCTCCCTCGCAATAGTCCAGTACCAACTGCCGCCCACTGCTGGAATGCTCCAGGGCATGGCAGGTGACAATGTTGGGGTGTTCCAGACTAATTAAAAACCTCAGTTCCCGCAGAAACTTATGGGTGGGAAAGCGATCTTTATGCAGATCTTTGATGGCGACAAACTGGCCCGTCTTGCGATGAATGGCACAATACACCCTGCCGAACTGTCCGTGGCCAACTAAGCCCAAACTGCGATAGTGGGATCGCCTGATATGCCGAGTTGTAACCACCGTTTTAACCTACTGCTGTTGGATTAGCGCTTGCATAATCGACTGGTGGGATTGTCCCTGCCCGACCATCGGTTCAACCTGTTCCAGGCGCTTCTCCAGACCTAAGATGAACCGATTACAGTCGTCCCCTTTAGCGGTGCAGCTGGTTTGTAAGCAGCGGAGTTCCCGTCCGGTTAACTGGCTGAAGAAAATCTCCAAGATACCCCGTTCCAGGTCTCCCGAGGGGGTTTGGCTCTTGGGTGCAAACGCAGTAAAGGCCGAATGCCAGATCTCTACACAGATAAACCCTTTATCCCGGTAGGTAACATCCATTTGGATTTGACCCCAACCGTGGGTTTTCCAGCACTGCTGCAAAGACTGCAGAAACTCCGCCATGGAAAGCTCGGCCATGGGCTGGTTGAAATAGTCGTGCAGTTCTTCGCAGAAGCGGGCGTAGAAGTTTTTACCCCACCAGCGCCCACAGTTGTAGAGCACTAGCTTCGAGGCCTGGCCGGTTTCTTTCTCTAGACCGGCGTAGATGGCCTGCAGCAAGGGTTCGGGAATGGCCAGCAGACGATCGCCCCGACGGTTTTCCAGCAGACCCAGTTCCGTAGAACCCCGCACATAGAGGTCATGGGCAAAGTAATTGCCGGGTAAGCGGCCATCGATGAGTAAATCAGCGACAGAAACCATGATGTGGACTTCCTCGTGTCGGTAAACAGTTTAAAGATCAGGTCTAGCCCCCGTGATTTAGTCTGGCTCCTGGCTAGGGTGACCCCTGGGAGCAGGGGGCAGGGCGGAGGGTGTCGTCAAGCCCCAGGGGGTTGGTATGGGTCGGCAGCGGCAACCGCCTGAGCCGCACCGAAAGGCGAACTACAACAGCCCACCGATGGTCGAGCCAACGGTTTCGCGGGTTTCGAAGATGATGGCCTGGGCCTTTTCAAGGCTGGGCTTGAGCAGGGACATTTGGGCCGGAGTTAGCACCGCCGCCAGTTTCTGGCTCAACAGTTGAAACAACTGTCGGTCTAGGGCCTGGGTTTCGTAGGCCTTGACGATTTCCGGCAACCAGCCGCGCAGACGCTCTTCCACAAAGGCTTGGTCGTCTAAGAGCATGGCCATGGCCACGTAGCGCATCACCATCAGTCCGTTGCGAATACTGCGTTCTACCAGAGCGTCAGGCTGTCCAGATTGTTGCTGCAGGGCATTTGCGACCTCCTGCATAATGGCAACTTCCTGATCCCTCAGGGTACGGTAGACCGTTACACGCTCGGGGATGGAGCTGACATACTGGCTCAGGAGATTCAGGTCATTGGCATCGAGGTAGCGCTTTTCGGGCGAATCGAAAAGGGCATCCAGCTTAAAAGTCATGGTTGAGTCCTCAGGCAAATCCTAGGGGTGGAATCAGTTGGGTTTAAGCGCCGCCAGGGCAAAACAGCTTGTAGCAGTGGGCATTGGTTATCCGAACAGGTCAGAGAACCCATCCAGGGTGAGGGAGTCTTCGGCGGGGCCGGGGTCGGGTTGGACTTCGACCGGTGCAATGGGTACCCCAATGGTGGGTTGGCCATCCCAGGCAACGGTATCGAAGAACTGGGTAACGGTCATCGTCATCAAAGATGTTGCCGGTGCCCCGGTGTCCCTGGCGCTGCCCGAGCCGGCTACCGATAGGCTTTGCCCCGTCCAGGCAACCCCTTCAAAAAAGGCTCGTACGCTTTCTTTTAGCCAGGGTTGAGGGGTGTTTGTCCCATGGCCATTACTGAGAGTGGCGGTATTCATCCGGCTACCTCCCCAGCTCGCAGGCGTTTCTCAATGTCGCGGGCATTGGCTCCTTCGTTCATCCAGAAGGCGGCAGCATCAATACGCTCGCGCCCCCCCAGGAGGAATTTACAGTAGGTTTCCCCCATGGAGTAGCACTGAATTTCGATGCAGCTCAGCTGCTTGCGCACCATTTCTGTAAAGAATCCGGCAAACAGACCGGCATAGAGGTGACAAACGGGTTTGCCCACGTCCCCCAGGGTGCGAGCTACGGCGGAGTCAAACAGGTTGATAAACATAAAGCCCTGTTTGCGATCGCTCATATCCACTTCCCAACGGCCCCAGCCCTGGGAAATGTAGGGCCACCACCAGGTTTCCAGCAGAAACATCAAATTGGCCCGGCGGGGGCTCATGCCAAATTCTTTTTCAAACCAACTTTCAAACACTAGGGAGTCGTATTTGCCCCACTCCAACCCCACGGTGTACATGATGGCGGCAGAGGCGTCACCCACCTCTTCTTGCAATCCTTCCAGCAGGCCAATGATGAAATCTTCACTGGTTAACACGTTGCGGGTGTCGTTCCAGTCGGTAATGGAGCCGTATTCCGGGTTGAACTGAAAGAAGTCCCGCAGTGCATAGTGATTATGCTTTTTGGGATTTTGTTGGTGGAGACGGTGGGCTATCTCAGTTGTCATAACCATGGTGTACCAAGCCCTGTAAGACTGTAATTCACTGATAGCTGTAATGTGCCCAGCCATGGGGCCAATAGCACAGGGGCAGGAGAAAAATTCAGTCGGGCCAGGGCCTGGAACGGAACGGGAAAATTTACTGCCCACAGGGCTTTGACCTTTTCCAGCGGAGAACTCAATAGAGATGAAATTTGATACAAAACGTATTGATGAAATGGAGCAGTTTCCCCGGTTCCAACCGTTGCGGTGCTCCCCAACTAAACAGCCGCAGGTAGACCCAATGCTACCCACGGCTGATTCAAAGCTTCTTCAAAAGGGAGAAGCTTTTGGCTGACTCCTCAGATGGAGAAGCTTACTGTTCGTCATCCATCAACGGTCGCTGCCCGGTTCCATGGGGGCGGAAGTTATCTTTCAACGCATCCCGTAGCTCATCTTCGGAGACCCCCAGTTGCTCTGCGGCAACGGCCAGGTCTGGGCGAGTAGGGCGCTTGGTGGGCAGATCTAGGGCCATTAACAGGACCTCGGTGGTGACGCCGTACTGGTTAGCCACCGTGGCCAGGGCGGTGGAGATGCCCCGTAACCCGGTGCCGGGCTGGTGAGCTTGCCGCAGGTCGGCCCGCAGCTGGTCTTCGGTAGTTTCCAACTGGGCGGCTGCCCCGGCCAGGTCTGGGTCAAGGGGCTGCTCGGGTAGCCCCAGGGCAGACCGCAGGGCCGCTTCGCTCACCCCCAGCTGTTCCGCCGTGGCGGCCAGGCGGCCACCCCGCTGACGTCTAACCACTTTGGGGTTACCGTACTCGGAACCGTCGTTTTCCCAGGTCTCAAACTCGCCCGTTTCGCTGGTCTGGGCAATGGTCTGAGGGGTTTCGGCAAAGCTAGCCTGGGCAGAATCAGCCCTGACCCCCAGGGGGATGCTCGCGGTTCCCACCAGCATGGAAGCGGCGGCGGTGGTTAGTAAGATAGGTCGCATGATCATTGTTGTTTCCTTCAAGTGCAGCATTACACTGAACCCAGGCCTGGGCTTTAGAAATCACTCCTTAATCCTGACCTGGAGTGTTTACATCTCCCATCACACCAGGGGAACATTACAAAACCCTTGCTACAACATTACAGCTTTGTCATTTTTCCGAGATTTAGGTTATGCATGTGCTGCTAGTGGAAGACGAAGCCAAAATCTCCAGCTTTATCAAACAGGGGCTGGTTGAGCAGGGCTTCGTGGTGGACTGCTGTGATCACGGCAGTGAGGGGCTGGCTCTAGCTCTGGACCGCAACTACGACATGCTGCTGCTGGACATCATGGTACCGGGAATGGATGGATTAGCCATTCTCAAAGCCCTGCGCCAGGCCGGACGTAACACTCCGGTGATTTTGCTGACCGCCCGTAACGAGCTGGACGACCGGCTGCAGGGGCTTAACCTGGGAGCCGACGACTACCTGGCCAAACCGTTTTTTGTGGAAGAACTGATTGCCCGCATCCACGCGGTGGTACGGCGAAGCGTGGGAGAACGGCAGAATCAGCTGAAGGTTGGCCCCCTCACCCTGGATCGCATTACTCGGGAAGTTTACTGCCAGGGGCACCAGGTTGAACTCACCAGCCGGGAATTTAACCTGCTGGAATATTTGATGCGGTCCCCCGGACGAGTGCTGACCCGCACCCAGATTCTGGAACAGGTTTGGGGCTACGATTTCAGCCCCACTACAAACGTTGTGGATGTGGCCATTCAAAGGTTGCGCAAGAAGTTAGACCCCCTCGCCGCCGCCCAATGGATTGAAAGTGTGCGAGGGGTCGGCTACCGGTTTCGCCAACCAGAGGTCAGCCCATGATTCGACCTTCCCTGCGACGGCGGATTGCTCTGTGGTCTTCGGCTTTGGCCGGGGGGGTGCTGGTGGGGTTTGCCCTGCTGTCAAGCCTGCTGATCACCCAGGCCAAAATCGAACGGCTGGATGTGCAGATTGAAGCCGCCCTGATGCTGCTGGGGCGGATCCCGGTCACCCGCATTCCCCCCCAACCAGAATCTGTGTTAGCGCGGGAAATGGCACTGGGCGACGGTACAGCCATTGCGCTGCTGGTGCTGGATGATCGGGGAGCCGTGGTTTATCAGTCAGAAACCTGGCCCCCGACCCTCGATCCGCTGTTGGCCCAGGTCCGATCCCTGGCCCCAGTCGAGCCGCTAGGGCCGGAACGGGCAGTCCGCCTCCGGCAGGGACGCATTCCCATCAACCTCAGCACCTACCGCAGCCCGACGGGCCGATGGCGGGTCGGTACCATCGCGACTCCCCAGGGGCGCGGGGCCATTGCCGTTAGCCTCCAAACGATTCGCCAGGAGAATGCTGTGCTGCGCCGCATCTACCTGATCACCATTCCCGGCGGACTGCTGCTGATTGCGGGTGGGGCCTGGTGGCTCTCGGGTCAGGCCCTGAGACCGATCAGGGGCATCAGCCAGCAAATCGGCCAGGTGACAGCCCAGGGGCTTGATCAGCGGGTGCCTACCGCCGATATTGATCAGGAATTTGAGGGCCTGATTCAGTCCTTCAATGCCATGCTGGAACGGTTAGAGCGCAGCTTTCACCAGGCCTCTCGCTTTAGCGGTGACGCTGCCCATGAACTCAAAACCCCCCTGGCGATCCTGCAGGGGGAGCTGGAACAGGCCATCCAACAGGCGGAGGCGGAATCTCCCATACAACAAACCCTGACTCGCCTCCTGGAAGAAGTGAGTCGCCTCAGCAGCATTGTGCGTAAACTGCTGCTACTCTCCCAGGCGGATGCCGGGCAGATGGCCCTGAGACGCACCGTTGTCAATGTGAGCCAGCTTTTGGAAGAACATCTGGAAGATGTGGCCCTGGTCGCTCCGGATCTGACGGTGGAACTTAAGATTGAGCCAGCTCTGAAGGTTCGGTGCGATCGCGACCTGATCGCCCAGGTTCTGCAAAACCTGCTGGGCAATGCCATCAAGTACAACCAACCCCAGGGATGGATTTGGGTCCAGGCCCAGCAACAGCGCCGGGGAGTACTGCTAACCATCGCTAACGCCTCTCGCCCCCTGGCGGCGGCGGAACGGGTCCACCTGTTCGATAGATTTTATCGGGGAGACCCGGCCCACAATCGCCAAACCGATGGGCTGGGGCTGGGGCTCAGCTTGTCCCGAGAAATTGCCCGGGCCCACGGTGGCGAACTATCCCTGGCGGACTCCCCGGTTGAGGAAGTCCGGTTTAACCTGTGGCTCCCAACTTAGCCCTACAAATTTCGTCCCGAACCGCCCCGGGGCTGGTAACGTCCCATGCCCGCCTGGCCCAGCCACTGCTCCCCGTCAACAATGCCCTGCCCCCGCAGAAAGACTTTTCTAGATGGGGACAAGGGTAGACGGATCAGCTTTGTAAGATAGGGCAACGTTTAGAGACGAAGCCGATAGGATGCTTAAACCTCTAAATCGGTAACAGCGCAATCACGGGGAAAAAGACCGCCGCCTTTAGAAACCCAGGATTTTGGGATCTATCAGGTAGGCCAACGCCAGGCTCAGTAGTGTGAGTAAGGTTGCCCCCAAAATCCATAGGGGCCATTTCACTTTTGGTTGAACCGGTTGAGTCATTCCTTTGTGCTCCTAATCTCCTCCCCTGGGAGAATGAATTCTCCCAAAAATTCTCCCCAAGGGCTAGGGTGAGTCTTGTTACAATTTTTGAAGGGTTTTCCGGACCATGGGTTAGGTTCCTTGGCAGTCTGGCTGCGTGGTCGGTTCCCTGATCCTAACGTTCCGCAGGAGACGAATCACTATGGAAATCAACTGCGCCGAAGCTTGCAAAAACGGCTGTGTATTGGGAGATCAGTGCCCCAACCTGAAGTACACCGAAGCAGCTTCGGAGTTTATTGCCAATACTTCCCTGGATGCCATGCTGGAAATGGCCGATGAAGCCGTGCGCCGTAAAGTTATGGAACGGGCGTCTCAACCGCCCAAATGGGTGCTGCCGGATGAGCAGTAGAAAAAGTAAATATTGACCACTAATATAGAAGAGCTTGTGTTAAGGTTTTGCCAGTGGTTCTTGGTGGACTACCTGGTCAAGCAAGCCTAGCGCTGGTTACGGGTACATCTCCTGGATAGCTGTGTTTAGTATGTTTTCTCCGAAGGAGATGTGACGATGTCTATTTATGTTGGCAACCTGTCTTTTGACGCAACTCAGGACCAAATCACCGAGGTCTTTGCCGAGTATGGGACAGTAAGTCGGGTCAGTATGCCCACCGATCGAGAAACGGGACGTCCCCGAGGCTTCGCCTTTGTGGATATGGAAAGTGAGGAGCAAGAAGCCGCCGCCATTGATGCCCTCGATGGAGCCGAATGGATGGGGCGTGACCTCAAGGTCAACAAAGCCAGACCTCGTGAAAGCAATAATAGACGTTCTTCCGGCGGCGGCGGTGGTGGTTGGAACAAGCGCTATTAGGCCTCGACACCATGGCCCACGGTTAATGTTTGACGGCTCTTCCCATAGGGCTTGCCTACCATGAAGGCAAACAGCTCAAGAGTACCTGGTTATACCTTGAGGGTGGATGGGTTCTCAAAGTTACCAGCTCCAAGCGTCACACCCGCAATGGCAAGAATCCATCAAAGCGGTGCTCGATGGGCTGGTGATCGGTTGTGGGGCGATTTCCCGTACCCTTAAGGTTTGGTACACCCCAGGTTTATCTTCCTTTCTTTTCTGGAAAGGAAGATAAAATTTTTACTTGATTGAAACAAGATTCTCAACCCCCATGAGCCGCAGCCACTGTAACTTTAGTTTTTAGGAGAATAGATGGCCCAAGTCATTTTGGGAGAAGAAGAAAATATCGAATCGGCCCTCCGCCGGTTTAAGCGCAAAGTTTCCCGGGCGGGGATTTTCTCCGACATGAGAAAAAATCGTCACTATGAGACCCCGATTGAGAAGCGCAAGCGTAAAGCCTTAGCCCGCCATAAACAGCGCCGCTGGGGCAAGCGCCGGTAGTCTAACCAGATTCATTTAAAAAAATCGGAAAGCAAGGGTGTAGTCTATACCCTTGCTCTTTGGCATTGTTTGGATTGTATGTAAATTAAAGCTGACTTTGCCAGAAGTTCAGTAACTCCTGGGACCGATTCATCCCCGTTTCATCGCCCTGGCGCTCGTACAAATAGTTGGCCAGTTCCAGGTTAGAAATGGCCTGTCTTTCAAAGCCCTGGCCCCAAAGTGCCAGGGCCAGATTGTAGTGAACTGCCGGGTCATTGGACAGTTCCCGGGTAACCCGTCGATAGGCTAAGACCGCTTGAACGTAATTCTCCCGTTCTAACGCCAATTCTCCCACCAGCACCTGGGCCCCTATCAGGTCAGGATCTAAACGAGCTGCCCTGAGCAAGTGTTCATAGGCGGCTTCCGGGTCCCCTGCTTGATACAAAAGGTACCCCAGCTGGTACTGGGCGTTAGCGTTTTGGGAGTCTAGCTCAATCGCTCTTTGAAAATTAGCTTTGGCGGCTTCTAAGTCACCTTGTTGGAGGTAAATATTGCCCAGGCTGAGACGAATCCCAGCGTTATTGGGGTCGAGGCTTTGTCCCTGCTCCAGGAAAGATAGGGCCTGTTCGTAATCTTCCTGTTGGAGATAAAGGGTCCCTAACGCTTGAAAAACCTGAACATTGCCTGGGGCAATCCGAGATAGGTTTTGATAAGTTGCCAGGGCGGCATCGTAGTCTTCTTGCTGCAACTGAATACCGCCGATGCCCAGGTAGGCATCAACTTCCCGAGCATTTATGTCCAGGATTTCACGGTAAGTTTGGATCGCCGCATCAGGCTGGTCGTTGTTGAACTGGCTGTGGGCCAAGCCATAGTAGAAGGCGATATTGTCTGGGTCGAGGGCAACAGCTTTTTCATAGGCCTCAACCGCATCATCGTAATTGCCTGATTGAATATGCAGGTATCCTATACCGGAAAACAGTTTAGGATTTTGACGGTCGATTTGGGCGGCCTGTTCGTAGGCGGCAATCGCCCCGGCATAGTCACTGGCGTTGACCCGATCTTGCCCCTGCCGCAACAGCTCATCCACCTGATCCTGCTGGGCTTCAGTCAAATTAGACAAATTAGAAGATGCCTGGGCCAGCTGCGGGGGATTTAACAGGGGAACGAGGTCTATTTCCAAGTCGTCTTTGCTGCCAACCGTTGGAGAATACGCTGAGGCTACCCCTAGGTCACCCAAGGGACTCAACAGACTGACCAGCACACCGGCAACAATCACACTCCGTTTCAAGGCAAACTCTCCTTACTGCTTTAGCCTTTGATCAGGGATTCACAACCCATCATCATAGCGCCCATTTCGCCAACTGTTGGACTACTCTGATTAAATCAATCCCAGAGAAAGCGTATTTAGGATTACCGATGATATGGGAGGTGGCAGGGGCAGAGGCAAGGCCAGTGCTGGGCAGACAACATCACCTGACAGGATGAACCCTGGAGAGTCCTTACCGGCGGTTTTAGGGCTGGGCCTGGGGGGATTATTGGTCATTGCCCTGGGTCTGCACACCTGGGGCTTGGGCTGGTTCAACAGTCTGGTGTTTGACGAAGTCTACTACGTGCCTTTCGCCCTCAAGTACTTGAACGGTGAGTCCTTTTTCGATGCCCACCCACCCCTGGGGAAGTATTTACTGGCCCTTAGTATTGCCCTGGGGCAGCGGCTAACGGTCTGGCTCAATTGGCCCACCTTCTGGCTTGGGGATCAAACCATTAGTGCCCTTAGCTTTCGTTGGCTCAACGCCCTGGCGGGGGCTACCCTGCCCCTGGGAGGAGCCCTTTTAGGATTTTACCTGAGCCGACTTTACTCCCTGGATCGACGGCTGACGTTTGCTTTGTTAGGGGGAGGGTTGATTCTGGTGTCAGGTCTCCCCCTCGTGGAATCTCGCTTTGCTTTAATCAACATTTACTGGGTCTGGTTTGGGGTACTGGGACAGCTTTGCTGGGTTCTGGCTCAAGGCCATCCCTGGGGCAATGCCATCAACCAGAGTTCTCCACAGGGGAGGCGATCTGTCTGCTGGCAGATCGCGGCCGGAGTTTTTCTGGGAGCCGCCGTTGCCGTGAAGTGGAACGGGGCCGGGTTCTGGTTAGGAATCGTACTTTTAGAAGTTCCCCTGGGCTGGGGTTGGGGCTCCAGGCAGGCAAAATCCCCCATTCTCTGGAGAGCCCTCCTGGGTTACCTGGGACTGATTCCTCTGCTCACTTACAGTCTGCTGTGGATCCCTCATCTATGGATGAACCAAGTTTCCTGGCTTGAAGTGCATCGCCAGTTATGGACAGCCCATCAGAGCATTGGGAATGCTGTTGCGCCCCATCCCTATTGCTCAGCCTGGTACACCTGGCCCCTGATGCTACGGCCCGTGGCCTACTTTTATGCCTACGGGGTGGACAATCCCCCCGCCTCAATTCTGGGCCCCCCGCCGGCAGCCGGTCCAATCACCTACACGGTGCAGGGCATGGGGAATCCGCTGCTGTGGTGGCTGGCTACGGCTGCGGTAATAGCCCTGGGGACGGGATGGATAAGTCGAGGAACTAGAAAACTCAGAGGGTTAGGTTCTAAAGGTTCCTGGGGGCGCATGGTGGGCCCTGCCCGCCCTAGCCGGGGGGATTCCCGGGCTGGAGGTAAAAATATTGGGACGAAGGGTGACCTTTCAGGCACTGATGGGGGTCATGGGATGAGCCCAGTGGTGAGTTTCTTACTGGTGAACTATGGGGCCAACTGGTTGCCCTGGATGGTGGTGGGCCGCTGCACATTTCTTTACCATGCCCTTGGAATGGTGGTTTTCAGTTGTCTGGCTTTGGCCTGGCTGTTGTCCCGCTGGTTACTGGACCACCGCTGGCATTATCGGGTTATGGCCTGGATCATGGTGGTCGTGTTGCTCTGGGGTTTCTGGTTCTGGCTACCGGTGTTTCTTGGCCTCCCCCTATCTCCAGAGGCGTTACAACAACGCTGGTGGTTACCCTCTTGGATTTAGGGACGCAGCACGCGACCCATACCCTAAAGCCCTGTTCGGGGTTCAGCATTGTGGTCAGGGCTATCCCCTGACCACCGACGGTATATTGCAGGCGGGGCTGGCGGGTCAGTGGTAGCCGTGGTCCGTCAGAAATTCTAAAGATAACTCGGGCTTAGGGGATCCAGACCCATTCCCTCGATGCCCCTGGCCCAGAAATTTTTCGACGTACTTGCCCAGCACATCCCCTTCGAGATTGACCGCATCGCCAGGGATCAGATATTGCAGGTTGGTCTCCCGGTAGGTTACCGGAATCACCGCCACCGAGAACCAGTCGCCCCTGGGACTGCAATCCGCCACGGTCAAGCTGATGCCGTTAACGGCAATGCTGCCTTTGGGGACAATATAGTTGGATACCCGAGCGTCGGGGACGGTAAAACTCAGGGTCCAGGCGTTACTGGTTTCCTGAGCCGCCTCCAGGATGCCCTGGCCGTCGATGTGGCCGGTGACGAAGTGTCCACCAATTTTGCTCCCCACCCGCAGGGATGCTTCCAGGTTGACCTGCCGACCCTCGGCCATTTTTCCCAAAGACGTCCGATCCAGGGTTTCGGGTGAAATCGCAGCAATAAACCCCTGGGGCAAAATCGATTCTACGGTAAGGCAGATGCCATCGACGGCAATACTATCGCCCAGGGCAATATCAGCCATCAGTGCCCCAGCCGCCTCGGCCTGGCAGCGAATTTGCAAATGGGAGGTCCCGACGGAGTGCAGGGTCCCAATGGTTTGAATGAGTCCAGTGAACACAGCAAAAAGTCCCGATGAAAAATGTTAGAGGTCTTAATGAAATTCTCAGGTCAGGGCTGCCCATCCTGGTTAGGTTCAAGGCATACTTAAGAACAATAAATTTTTTGTTGAGGGTATCCTTTTCAAACCGCTGGTGGATAAGCTCAATATCACATCCTGTCAAAGTAAACATAGCCTATGGCTTTAGCTCAAGGTTTAACACGCCATCCATCGATCTAGGGTCAGGCTATTTCCCGTCGCAAACGCTAACATGGGTTGGGTTGTTCTAGCGACGGTAGCCGTTTCCAGACTAACGAGCAACGCTAATAACGCACTCTAATCAACGGGTTCAAGAGGCTAAGCCAATGATTGAAATGAAAGTCGCCGGGATTGCCCTAGATGCGGTATCTCGGAGCCCCGTGGTTCTGCTTAGAGACACGGCCGACCGGCGAGCACTCCCCATTTATATTGGTTCTGACCAAGCAAAATCCATCATTAGCGCCCTTGAAAATCAAACGGCTCCCCGCCCTCTGACCCACGACCTGTTTGTCAGCTTAGTGGATGAATGGGATATGGTGCTGGACCGCATCGTCATTCACTCCCTGCGGGAAAACACTTTTTACGCCCTGCTGTCCATGTCTAAGGGGGAAACCCGCCGGGAAATCGACGCCCGTCCCAGTGATGCCATCGCCATTGCCTTGAGGCTTGACGCTCCCATTTGGGTGATGGAAGAAGTGGTGGCTGAAGCCTCAATTCCCGTGGACCGGGATGCGGATGAAGCTGAGAAGCAGGCTTTCCAGGAATTTTTGGCCAATATTAACCCGTCGGACTTTATTCAGCGGGGACGCTCCTCCACCAGCAATAACGATACCCTTGAGAGCTAGCGGGGGCTGTGCATTATCGGCGGTTGGGGCGAACCAACTTACAGGTGTCGGTATTCTCTTTGGGAACCATGCGCTGTCTGGCATCCCCAGAGGTCTTCCGGGCTACCCTGGAGCGAGGACTGGCGCTAGGCATCAATCATATTGAAACGGCTCAGGGCTACGGTACCAGCGAAGCCTGGTTAGGGGATTGTCTGCAGGCAGGGGGGCACCGTGAAGATGTTGTCGTCACCACCAAAATCCCTCCCCATCCGGATGGGAACACCACAGCCCGTTATATTCAAGACTCCCTGGACCGCCTGAAGGTTCCCTACATTGACTGTCTGGCGATTCATGGGCTGAATACCTGGGAACATTTGGCCTGGGTAAAGAGTGCTGAAGGCTGTATGGCGGCGGTGCGCCAGGCCCAGCAGCGGGGTCAAGTTCGCCATGTGGGGTTTTCCACCCATGGATTTCGAGAGGTGATAGAAGCGGCCATTGCCACTGACTGCTTCGATTTTGTTAACCTCCATTACTATTTTTTCTTCCAGCACCATGATCCAGTCCTGACCCGGGCCCAGGAGCGGGACATGGGGGTGTTTATTATTTCTCCGGGGGATAAAGGGGGAATGCTCTATACTCCTCCGGCAACGTTGACCCACCTTTGTCACCCGTTCTCCCCCCTGGAGCTGACCTACCGCTGGTTGCTCAGTGACCCCCGAGTCACCACCCTCAGTACTGGACCCGCAACCCCAGAACAACTGGAATTTCTGCAGCCCCTGGTAGACAAGACTGAACCCCTCACCACCGAAGAATCTACGGCGTTAGAACGGCTCCTATCCCAACATCGGGCGACCCTGGGGCCAGACCAGTGCAGCCAGTGTTATCAATGCCTGCCCTGCCCCGAGGACATTCATATTCCCGAATTGCTGCGGCTGAGGAATCTGGCCGTGGCCTATGACATGGAAACCTTCGGCAAATACCGCTACGCCATGGTCGAAACTGCCGGTCACTGGTTCCCCGGTCGCCGGGCAAACCGCTGCACCGACTGCGGGGATTGCCTGCCCAGATGCCCTGAACAGCTCAATATTCCTGACTTATTGCGGGATACCCATAACCGCCTGAAAGGGCCATCCCGGCGGCGGCTGTGGGGGGATAAATGATCGGCCAGGGCCCGATCTGAACAAAAGGCGGTTATGGCCTAGGGCAGGGGAGCAATAACCTGGGGAAACCCTTGGGCAAATCGCTGCTTAAATGTTTACAGTAGACTAGGTGCTTATTGATTAGTTAACCTCATCGGCAAATCGTGGAAGAACAAAAACAACAGCAGCAGTCGGAAGTCATTACCCTCCTTTCCAGTCGCGAGCTTGAAAAAATGCGGCAGGCCTGCCAGTTGGCGGCCCAGCTCCTGGACTACCTCACCCCCTTTGTAAAACCCGGAGTGAGTACCCAGGAGCTGAATGATCTGGCTGAAGCGTGGACCCAGGACCATGGCGCCAAGAGTGCCCCGTTGGGATACCCCGGCTCTGTGTTTCCCTTCCCCCGCTCCATTTGCACCAGCATTAACGAGGTAATTTGCCACGGGATTCCCAACCCCGATGATATGCTGCAAGATGGCGACATCATCAATATCGATGTGACACCCATTCTCGACGGCTACCACGGCGACACCTCCCGCACGTTTTTTGTGGGCACCCCCTCCCCCCAGGCCAAAAAACTGGTGGAGGTCACGGAAGAATGCATGTGGCGGGGCATCAATGCCGTCAAGCCCGGTGGCCGCATCGGTGACATTGGGGCTGCGATTCAAGCCTACGCCGAGGCCGAGGGCTTTTCGGTGGTGCGTGACTTTGTGGGCCATGGGGTTCATCGGATCTTCCACACGGCTCCCCAAATTCCCCACTATGGAGTCGCCGGGAAGGGTAAGAAGCTGCGCCCCGGTATGGTCTTTACCATCGAGCCGATGATTAACGTGGGATCCCATGAAGCTGAAATCCTGGCTGACGGATGGACCGCTTTAACGGTAGATCGCCAGCTCTCTGCCCAGTTTGAGCATACCGTGGCCGTGACTAAGTCCGGAGTCGAAGTCTTAACTCGATCTCCAGCCCAGGTGTTGGCTTAATTCTATTCTCAACGCGGTATGGCTTGCCCTTCACTGACTGCGCGTCCTGGTTTGGGTAAATCTATCCTACCCCCTGGTAATCCATGAACATGTACTGGCGAGAGGTATCTGGCAATTGGGTTTTGGTGCCCGAAGCTCCCAAGGCCATTATCCACTTCCTGGGGGGAGCTTTCGTGGCGGCGGCCCCTAACGTGACCTACCAGTGGCTCCTGGAGAACCTGGCCCGGGAGGGCTATTTGATTGTGGCCACCCCCTTTATCAACACCTTCGACCACAGTGCGATCGCCCAGGAGGTGCTGATCACCTTCAACCAGGCCATGCACTACCTCTACAAGCGGGTGTTTACTGACCGCGATTATTTACCCATCTACGGCCTGGGGCACAGTATGGGATGCAAAGTCCATCTGCTGATTAACAGTCTGTGGGAAGTGGATCGGGCCGGTAACATTTTCCTGTGCTTCAATAATTATCCGGCCAAGCGGTCGATTCCGTTTTTAGAGCCGGTGCTGGATCAGGTGGTGCAGTTTAATCCGGCCTTTGATGTGGAGTTTGCCCCCTCTCCCGAAAAGACCCTGGCTCTGATTGAGGACTACTATCCCATTCCCCAAAATCTGCTGATTAAATTTCGCAACGACACCATTGACCAGACCCGTCCCCTTTCGGAGGTACTCATCCGCCGTTTCCCAGACCTGACCCAGATCAGAATTCTCAAGGGGTCCCACACCACCCCCATTGCCCAGGACTATGCCTGGCAGCCGGGGCAGGTGTTTAGCCCTCTGGACGCCGTTGGCCAGTTTGTGAAGCAGGAATTTTATCGGGACCTGACAGAACTGAAACGAGAACTCATCGCCTGGCTAGACCCCGTCTGAAGATGAATGAAATCCTGCAGGGTACGGTCAGCTGCTGGAAAAGCCACCATGCCTGGGCTACTGAATCCATTAGCAGGGGGGGATTTGGGGTCGCCAGGCACCGTGGAAACTGGGCGGTATCACCTGGGGAAGCTGGAGTCGGCAGACAGGGGCCTCTGCCAGGTGGTCGCCGTCATAAATCCAGACTTCGCTGGTATTTTTATGGCCGTCATAAACGATAGTCATGACCCAGTGGCGCTGAGCATTAAAGGCGTCAGAGATGGGATGGGGCTCGGAGGGATACCGTCCGGCACCGGCATCGGCAATGGTCAGAGCTTGATGGTGAGGGTCGAACCGGGCGATAGCTTCGAAGATTTCGCCCGTTGGGGTCGGCACTG
Source organism: uncultured bacterium (assembly GCA_964590465.1). Lineage (GTDB taxonomy): Bacteria > Cyanobacteriota > Cyanobacteriia > Phormidesmidales > Phormidesmidaceae > CAZPYG01. Next base: position 39,944 of record CAZPYG010000026.1, read on the forward strand.
TACGGTGAACATTCAGGTAGGTGGGTACCGGCTCACCCCGGGAATGGCCTGTCGGCAAAAACGGCACCGGAAACTCACAGTGACGATCCACGAGGCAAACCCGATCCACAATGACGGCGGTTTGGGGGTTGACTTCGTACTGCCAAAGTTGCGCTTCCGCGGGGGTCGTTACCCGCCCAGAGGCCACTTCCTTAAGCTGCTGGTTAGTGGCGAAGTCATCGTAGCGCACCACATCCATTACGATATTCCCCTGATGGTTCAGGTAGCCGTGGCCAAAATGCCACTGATACCAGGGTTCTACCTGGTTCCAGGCAATCACCTCAAAGTTTTCGGCATCGACCACCAGGAGCTGGGTGCCCCTCTGGGGTTGCCAGCTGAGGGCATCGCTAAAGCTCTGCAGGCCCACGACAGCGGGTAAAGCCCGAAGCCTGACGGGAGGAACACAGAACAGCAGATAGCAATCCGCCAGGACAAAATCGTGGATCAGGGGAATTCCGTTTAGGGCTATGGTGTTTGTCTTTTGCACCTGGCCCGCCGGATTTAATCGATAAAGATTGAGCTTGGCATTGCCCCCGGCAATAACGCCAAAATTAAACCAGTCTCCGGTGCCAGGATGGCGTTTGGGATGGGCCGAGAAGGTGTCGCTGGGGTTCAGGCTATCGAGGGTCTCAAGCCCTTTCGTTTCCAGGGTTGTCAAATCTAGCCGATGGGGTAAGCCCCCTTCCCACAGGGTCAGTAAACAGTCGGGCAGAGGCAGCACCGAGGTATTGGCTACATTCTTCACTTGAGCCTGCCACCGGCGCCAAAGGGGGAGATCGGGCAGGGTGCCGTAGCCGCGAAACAGCAGTTCGTCTGCGGCTTCCTCTTCCTCAAACCCGGCAGAATGGACGTAGCGGTAGGTGGCAACGGCATGACTGCCGTCGAAGTGGATCCCCAGAATCGCGCCGTCTCCGTCAAACCAATGGCCGACCCGCTGCCCACCCCGCTCTAGCCGGGCCGGGCCATTTTGGTACAGGGAACCGCGCAGCCCATCGGGAATTTGCCCTGACAAAACGGTCAGGGAAGTTTGAGGAAACTCTACGGCGGGGGAGGCAATGGCCCCGGCCCATAGGCTCGGGGTTGGGTTGTCAGGCGTCGCTGCGGACGCTGTTGTAAAAAGGTCTGGCATGCTGAAGGTTTGCTGCTTATTGTTGGGATAGGGCCGTGAGAATGGGGTTCAGGTCACCCCTGAGGTCGGCGTTGCCTAGGGGTAGTTGAATTCCAGGGGCCTTTGGGGTTATCCATCCACCTTGACCCAGGCTCCCCCCCGGCGAGGGTCACCGACTCCGTCAAAGCCCCCCTTCGGCGTGGGAGCGACGGCATGAACCCCGCCAAAAAACATGTTGGGCTGCTGCCACCAGGTACAGGTATCTGCCGCGACGATGCTCTGGGCTTCGAACGCTGCCCGATCGTAACCTGGTTCGGCGTGGAATGCGCCCCGTTCCCAGTGAATGCGGGGGGCCTCCACGGCGGTGGCAAGATCCATGCCAAAGTCCAGCACATTAGAGACCACCTGCAAAATGGCGGTGCGGATGCGGTTGGAGCCTCCTGACCCCAGCACCAGTTGGGGCTTGCCCCCCTGCAACACAATGGTGGGAGCCATCATGGAAGAAATTCGCTGGTCAGGTTGCCACTGGTGGAACCCGTGGGGATTCAGATCCTCTTCCCCCAGCATATTGTTCACCATAATGCCGGTGCCGGGAATCACGTAGGACGAGCCTTCGCCGTTGGAAGTGGTCATGCTGACGGCGTTTCCCTCCGCATCCAGGACGCTGATGTGGGTGGTGCTGCCCCATTTATTCAGGCCCTGGGTAAGCTGCTGCCGGTACTGGGCCAGGTGATGCGGATGGAGAAACCGTTCCGCCACATCCGGTTCGTACAGACGACGGTCGTAGCCGTCTTTTCGGGCCAGGTTGGTCTGGCGCATGGTTTCCCGCAGGGCAGCGACGTGGCGGGGACTGCCGTGGGCATAATGACCAGAAGCAATATCCTTCAAGAGGTTCAGCGCAAACCCAATCAACGTTCCCCCGGAACTGGGAGGCGGATTGGTGAGCAAGGTCGAACCTTGATAGTCAACCGCTAGCGGCTGGCGTTCAATCACACGATAGTCCTGCAGATCGGCCTGTCGTAGGTAGCCCCCCTGGTGCTGGCAGTCTTGAATTAGCCGTTGGGCGAGTTCTCCTCGACAGAGGAGATCATTGCCGGTCGCCACCAGGTGATCCAGCACATCGGCAAACTCCGGCAGGTAGAACTGGTCCCCCTGACCGAGCAGCGTTCCCTCAGGGGCGTAGATGGCCTTGGCCGTCGGGGTGGCCATCAAAATGGGGGCCAGAATTTGAAAGCAGTAGGCCCGAAACGGCCCAATCCGGGTGCCGTGGATGGCCCAGTGGCGGGCTGGGGCGGTGATAGCCTCCAGGGGCAACCGGCCAAACCGCTGGTGCACTTCTAACAGTCCCGCCAGAACGCCCGGGACCGCCATGGACCCCAGCCCTACATGGAATTCCTGAACGGCATCGCCAAAATTGGCTTCGATGGGATAAAAGTCCAGCTCTCCCTTAATGCTCTTGGCTTGGGGCGTCTGGCAGAAAAAGTCGAAGAGATGGTTACTGCCCCCTGCCGTATGGGCCAGTAAAAAGCCGCCCCCGGCCAGGGAGGTGAGCACAGATTCGGTGACGCAGGCGGTAAAGGCGGCTGCGATCGCGGCATCAAACGCATTGCCTCCCATCCGCAGCATTTCGGCTCCGGCTTCTGCGGTGAGGGGATGTCCGGCTGCTACTGCTCCTCGGGTTGGGACCGTCTTCGCCATGAGTTGTTAGGATTGTTGATTCATTCGCCCATTAAACCCCATTTAAGGATAGGGAGGTAGCGTTTGCAGTTGGCGAAGGCAGTGGGCAAATGGTTTTATCAGACAACCAGCCGCCAGGGTAAGAATTACACCTTGAAGCCATAGGAGCCGCCAAGAGTAGCCTGCTCCTATGGCTTTTACTGATCTACTCCGTAGGAGTAATCCGGCGAGTCATGACGCTAATATATTCACCATTGCGCCCGGTGGGAATGGGCTCAACCCAGGCGATTCTCTCGCAGTAACGAAGCACTTCCATGCGGTTGATAGCTTCGATGACGGCGGCATAGTCGCCTATAAAGAATATGGCAGAGCCGGTCAGGATTATAGGTGGGCAGCTTGAACTGGGTGGAAACGTTGAGGTCTCCGGGGTTGGTGTTATACATACGGGTTTCTCCGTTTTCGGTTAAGGAAAACGGGGAACTATCCAGATCCCTGATGTAGTGGTAAGGGAAAGATAGTGGGGATTACAATCGATCCCAGTCATCTCGACTTACCGTGACTAAGCTCGGGATGATTAGGAGGTTTGGGAGGTGGCTGCCTCTCAAATCTCCGCCTAGAATCGCTCCCCGCCCCATTAAATTACTCGAAGTACGCTGAGAGTGCAAGTGTGTAGGTTAAACATCAACTTTAGCATCATGCAATTTGCCTCAAGATAATGACCAGCATTCAAAGACTTAGAAAAACCTAGCAAACCTCTATACATGTCGAAATAGTCAAAGAAGTTGGATAGTTATAACGACAATCAAAGCGATAAGGTATGCATGATAAAAATTAGATGTAGAAACACACCATGAACAACCTCAGCCTAGCCTATGGTTTTCGGAATCCACATGATTTGCTTGAAAAGGCTAAACGAGAGCAGAGCCATTTAGTCAGGGCTTTAGGAAACCAAGATTTACGAGAAATAGCTGACACCGTCTTCAATTTTGTAATCACGGCTTACCATGTCAAAGACTGGCTCAAAAAGGAAGGCAGTTGTTCATTTACAGCACAAGACGTAGAGCACTATGTAGCGAATGAGCCATGTCTAAAGATCTGTAGAGACATATGCAATGGTAGTAAGCATCGAATACTTGATCGTGGACAGGGTTCTAATATCAGTAAGATGGTTGACTTACCGCTAATGGTTGACACAGAAGCAATTACTGCTGCCAGCTCCATTCCAATAAATGCAGAAACTCCACATATTGAGCTTCAGGACGGTAGAAATCTCGAAATCCTAGCTTTTGTCAATGAAGTTATTGCTGCTTGGAATACCTTTTTCCAGAATCATGGACTTTAAATGTTCGAAGGATAGGCCAAGCAAGCCTATCCTTCATGAAGTCCTCAAGATTGTCTGACCACTCTGCTAGGGGTAGACATGGGTAAAACCCTTTTGCCTATTTGCATAGACTTAATTGTCTTTAAGACCTCTAGTGTATAATCTTAATGTAAAGAAACATAACCAAATGGAAAATTGGGACCTACAGATACTCAAGCCCAAGGGCTTTATAGACTTTGTTACAGATTAACCAACGTGCTCTATCCTGGATGGCCATACATGAGCATAGAATTAGTTAGAGTAGATGAGCGCACAGGACATTTATACGTGCTTGCCGGAGAAGATCTTGATTTTGAAATTAAAGCGACAGGGGGATATGAGCCATGACGGCAGCTAAATATAATGCAATGGCTTTACATGAGCTTCGGCGATATGTATTAACTCACCGAGAAGATATTGAAGCATTTCAGGAATATATCGAACGTTCTAAGACTGAAGGCCAAATGATTAGTTTGGACTTGAGCGATGATGAATGGGAAACCAAAGTAAAAGAAGCGATACGATATAGCTCTAATGCAATACGTTGGTATTGCTATAACAAGGAAGACCAATCTAAGATTCTAGAAATTAATAATTGGTGGAAAGGTTTGAGCGGAAGAAGTGTCATAAAAAATCATGTGACAGGCCTGGAAATAAACAAAGAATCTGGGATTTGGGAGCCTCGACAAATAGATTCTCCGATTCAAATTATAATTAATAATCCATCAATAGAAGTTGGTGATTTGACTGCTTCTATTCATTACGATGATCAAGATGGTTATAGCCAACGAATAGAGATAGATGCAGTTGATTTGGACTTGGAGAAGCAAAACTTGTTTGCGTGGCCTACTGCAAAACCTGCCGAAGTGATCATTTTCTCGACAAAAAACTTGTAGTCCTATTGTAGTTATTTGGCAGTAGAAAGGAATGCTTTCTGAAAAATATTTTATAAGAGTACTACCCGAAAAAGATGGCCATATTTTCTCAGGAACATATGCTATCAGCGGAAACATCATTTTAGTGTATACAAATTTTGGACACAAGTCTACTCAAGTTGATGACATGAATCCAGAAACTCTTGCACGACTACTTTTGTTTGAAATTACTGATACTAAAACTCCTAACAACGAATCTGACTGATAAGTTAGCTGACCTATTGGCTTGTCGATGATATGAGTAGATAGGGTATTTATGTCAATAGTTGAGTCGAAACTAAAACCTCACAAGATCTAAAATCCAATTTCGTTATGCAAAAATCACTTTAGTTAAGGAAATTCCGGAAAATAGTCTTTTTCAGGATCATAGTTCGATGGTATCTTGTCCCAATGCCAATATCTATCGTAGTCCCCAGGATATCCACTACCTCTGAAATGCCTGACTTTGAAACCAGTGCTTCTCATGTACCAACGAAGGCCTCCACCTGTTCCGCCTCTAAAGTTTAGATACCAGATCTCAGAACATTTGCCACCAATTTCTTGTGCTGCTAAAGACTCTTCATCAAAGGAAGGATAAAACATATTTTGATCGTGCATCCATCCTATTTGGAGGTATCCATCATGAGTTTCGGAAACACCAAGGAATGTGGAATCCTGCATTGAATTTCTTAAGAGAGGTGGCCGGTTCCGAAGGACAACTGCTTGGCATTCGGAACTTAGATTGGATAGTTGCTTATTCTGTCCTGTATCTTCAAAATTAATGTTCGATTGAACCCCCTGAGTCGTTTCAGCTAATAGCTGATTTAACGTCAACCCACCATTTTGTTCATCCCCTATAGTAATCAGTACTAATTGAAATCCAGCATCAGAAACGAATTTGAATCGACAATATCCTAATCCAGTTCCAGCACAAGATTCTATCTCAGTGTATCCAAGGACATCGGCAATGTACCTTTCCCTACCGAAAAGATTTCTATCTCTAGGAACATTAGATACATGGTGAGAAGCCTAACCTAAACTTAGCAAAAGATCTCTAGCTTCTGAATAGGGCATTCCCTGGTTTAGTTTTGGTAAATCTAAAATATAGGATGTTGAGTTGTTTGTTTTGCGGATATGATCTCTTTCGGGAAATACTAAACCTGAAATATTCGAGAAAAATAAATATATTAAATACAAGCAAAATGACGATAATAGAGTTAATCTTATTATCTTTTGATATTTTTGATTTTGAGCAAGACTTGTAGATTGAGTTTGATTTTTGGATGCTTGTGTTGTTATATTACAGCTACTTGAAATGTTTTTTGAATTGCTTCTACTAAGTCTTTCCTGTCTCCTTTCCAAAAAGATAGGTATATTGAAGATATCCGCTCCGACTTGATTAAGTCGTTCACACCAGATACATTGTCCCTGGCATTTGTAATAAAAATGCCCCTCCACACGATCGCATATAACTAATTCCGTTATAGCTTTGTTCAAAGCACTTGCCCAAATGCTTGCTTTCGGGCGTAATGCCAAAACATTTCGGTCTTGGTTAAAACATTCAAGAAACAGTGTTCTAATGTCTGGATAGATCGCATCCAAATAGATGGTTAAATGACCAGGAGCCACTAAGTTGTCCTGTCCATAAACCCACAATCCCCGCCGAATTTTTTCAGTAGGTTCTGGCGGGTCTCCTGGCCCTTTCCAGTCACCTGCAAACGGCGATTGGCCAAGCAGAAAATAATAAATTAGCACTCCAAGTCGAAAAGCATCGTGGTAGACAGTTTGATCAATCTGACTCAGGTCTTTGCCAATCAGTTCAGGTGGCGTAAAACCTTCCGTGCCCACCGTACAGCGGTAAATCTTTCCAGTTTTCGAATCACGCACCTGGAATGAATCTGTATCAATAATCGATGGTAGAGCCTGGTTATTTACTAAAATATTTTGCGGTTTAATGTCTCCCAGCACATAGCCATCCTGGTGAAGTCTGGCAACGAGAGAGGCTACATTCATTGCCGTCACATGTAGAAATTTCCAATCCACCTCAAGGTTTAGCTGTTTGCGGCGAGAGGGGTTATAAATATTGATGAGTTCTGTACCGCCCTTGATTTCTGGCATCAAAAATCCCACAATTTCGCTGCCCTCCTGCAGCAAAGACTGGGGCCAGGCATAGGAAATGTGGTTTTTATCCTGGTTGGGTTCGACTGGAGGGTGAGCCACCATTATCTTGAGTTTGGCGACCCTTTCTGCCGTAGCCTGGTGATAAATCTTGGCTAATAATCCTGGGTGATTAGTTTGCCAAACTTCGCTCTCACCGCTACTGGCTATGCGTTGAGTGAGGGTCACTGATTGCCGGGTTTTGGTGCAGATCAGAGTAGTCATTTCTGTTAACAACTGGTATCAGTTGCGCCAGTAGCATCGTTTTATCGTCGGTCGTGCGGGCGTTAAGCCGTTCTGAAGTCAGAAACTGCTCTAAATAATCAGGGTTCTGCTCAGGGTCCGGCGTTTCGGTGAGGTAATCTTCAAAGGGTTGGAAGAAGGGTGCATAAGGTGCCCAATCGCTAAAGCGAATCGCGACCCGTTCTAACCCATCTGTTGCGGCACAAATGAATACAGGAGATGCTTCCAGCACTACGACCTGCATATCTTCTGCGGCATGGTCTGCCGTTACAAACGTGGTCTGGTTGGCGAATTCTCCCTTGTCCGGTTTGAACAGCAGTTGATAATTGCCAGGGTTTGGGCGTACCACAATAAACCCATCCCCAATTTGTAGGACCGCAATCCAATGGCCCATGCTAAATTTCCTCAGGTGCCGATTTGACCCCAACCCACTGGTGGCAAAGCTACGGTTTCGCCGACCTTACCCTGAGAAATTCGTTTCATAGAGCTGCTGAGCCACTGGAACAGCTCACGAAAATCTAACCCGTTTAGTTTTATGGGGGCACGGTGTTCGGGGGCTATTTGACTGAGTTGAGCGATGTCAGCTCCTTCCACTCCAACGGCAAAAAATAGAAGTTTGTTGCGGGCTTCTTCTTCCCTGACACGATAGGCAGCGGTAGCCCAGTCGTCAGTAGGGGCACCATCGGTAATTAGAAACACCCAGGGACGGTAATAATCGACTCCACTCTGTTTGTAGGCCATTTTGCGGCTTTCCACTAAATCTAGAGCCAGTTCTATTGCCTCTCCCATTGGTGTCAAGCCGCCAGCTTCCAGCTTGGGAGGCTTAAACTGATGAATCCCAACGAAATCTTGAATCTGCTTCACCTCCTGACCGAAAGTGATGATCGAAATATCG
>CAZPYG010000027.1:0-46877 GCA_964590465.1 uncultured bacterium
AAAGTTCTACACGACTTCTCTACCCTAGCGGATGATTATTTGTTTGGACTACTCTAAGTGGGTCTTAGAACATCGGTCCAGCTCAGAGGGCTCCCAGGGGCTTGTGAATTTTTAGAGTCCCAGGGGCACTCCCATACATGGGGGATTACAGACCAGATCCTCTACACGGCGATGTTCCCGTGGCTTTAGGTACCGCTAGGTTGAACCAGCGGTAATTTTTTGAGGTCGAGATACTCTTTACCCCTTGGCCCGGATCAGGGGGTAGGGGGCATAAACCGATGAATTAGGCCTTCCACTTCACTAATGGCCTGATTGTAGGCTGCTTCCAGGTCGCCAGGGGAAAGCGCTGCTTCCCTGGGGATATACACCTGCACCAACCAGGATTGAGGATGATGCCCATAGACCGAATGGGTTAACGCCAGCAGAGAATTGGGATCGCAGGAATGCCCAGACGCCGGTGTTGTAGAACCTGCTGGCTCGTTACCGAAGGCTTGCATGGCCCGCACTTTGACCCTGATCTGGTTGCCGATACAAGGTGAATCAATAAAAATGGCGTAATCAACCTGGGCCAGGGAACCAGCCAGTTCTGGCGTCAAATCATCCACGTTGACGGTGGATAAATTCTGCAGGCCAAGGGTACTGAAACGGGCATTAACCTTCTGTGCCACATGGGTTGATGTGGCCGGATGGCGATCAAAACTAATCACCAAGAGTCGAGATAAATTCCTATTCGAAGACGAATCGGGGGTTGCCATAGGGTTTCAGGAAACAGGGGCTGATCCCTATCCTAAAGGTTCTGATTAGAGCCCTATGGCAGATGTTACCGACCGTTACTCCAACTACTGAGCGACACACTCAGAAAGAACGACTTCGCCATCCACTTCCATCATGACTTCGTCGCCCTTGTTCCACAGGGTAGTGGTGTCGTCGCTGTAGCGAGCGCCAGAGGCTGATTCAACCCGGGGTAGGGTCATGGTTTCCTGGCCCGGAAGCACGACAATGACTTCATCAGGGCCGACGAACTCCGCCTCAATCATTTCTCCATCCGGGCACTGGAAGGTAGCCATGGTGCTGGTAGCTTCCAGTGCAGGCTCCATGGCTTCGGGCTCTGTTTCAACAGCGTTACAGCCTACTAGAGCGAGGCTAGCCAGACCCGCTACAATCACACCAGTTTTGAGGGATAGTTTCATGGGTTCGTTCTCCTTAATGACAGTAGACGGAGATTAATTGTAGTCTCCGATACATCTTGATAGCAAAGCATATCTTACATCTAATGACTTTTTGTGGGAGTAGTTTTCGTTCAGTTTTGAAAACTGTCCCATTATGAATTGTCATATTATGAATAGAAAAGCTGGCTTGTTGAAAATTTTGGGGAGTCCAATCCGACCGTCTCAAATTTAGTCCCAAATTTGAAATAGCGACTTGCCCTAATCTCTTTTCTTGACCCCTTCGGAGCTTTACCTATGGCCATTAAAAATTTAGTTTCCTTCGGATTGCTGGCTTTGATTCCGGTAGCAATATGGGCAGAGCATATGGAGTGGAACGCCCTGGCGATTTTTGGCCTATCGGCCCTGGCAATTGTCCCGTTAGCTATCTGGTTAAGCACTGCCACCGAGGAGCTAGCCCTGGTTACAGGCCCAACTATTGGTGGGTTAATTAATGCGGTGTTTGGCAATGCCACGGAACTCATTATTGCTTTAGTCGCCCTCAAAGCAGGATTAATTGACATCGTAAAAGCCAGCATCACCGGCTCAATTTTGGCTAACGTGCTGCTGGTTATGGGGCTGTCTATGGTGTTTGGGGGAATCCGTTTTAAGGAGCAAACGTTTAACCAAATGGTGGCTCGCATCAATGGCTCGACCATGAGTCTGGCGGTTACAGCCATTGTGTTGCCGGCCCTGGTCATCAACACCTCAAGCATCGTGGAACCGGCCACCGTCAACCACCTCTCCCTGACCGTGGCGGCGGTGATGATCTTTGTCTATGGGATGACCCTACTGTTTTCCCTCAAAACCCACAGCTACCTTTACGACGTTGGGGTCAGTGACCTGATAGAAGACGGTGGCGACCACGGCGATAAAACACCTAATCCCTGGTTATGGACGGGGGTACTGCTGGTTGCCACCGTCGGGGTCGCGTTTATGTCTGAAATTTTTGTGGGCGCTTTGGAAGAGGCAACGGCGAGCCTGGGCTTTACTGACCTGTTTACCGGTGTAATTCTGGTGCCCCTGGTGGGCGGTGCCGCTGAATACCTGACGGCGGTGCGGGTGGCGATGAAAAACAATATGGATCTGGCAGTGTCCATTGCCATGGGGTCCAGTCTATTGGTGGCCCTGCTCGTGGTGCCCATGCTGGTCATTGTGGGGCAATTTATTGGGCAACCCATGGATCTGAACTTCAACCTGTTTGAGGTAATTTCGGTTGTAATCGCCGTCACCTTTGCCAACCTGATCAGCCTGGATGGACGCTCGAACTGGCTGGAGGGAACACTGCTGCTCTCCACCTATGTCATTCTGGGCGCGGCCTTTTATTTCCATCCGGTTTAGGGGTATACCAATTCTCTGAGTCTGAGCGACAGATTTTGCCCCCCTGCCCCCATCAGTAGCGCTGGCTGAGAGAAACGGTATAACCCTGGCTAGCCTTCAAGGGAAGCACGATAGCGCTCGCGCAGTTTCTTTGATGTAGCCGCAGTCAGACTGGTTAGGTCACGACCAATATCACGACCAATAAAAGTTACCTTGTCATTCCCATGAAAACGGGAATCCCCTTGGGAGGTGGGGCTCAAGGCTAGATCCCCACCTCCGTGGGCATGATGGACAGGAGACTCTCATAGCTGCCTCTTTGTGAAGGGGATTACGGCTATTATTCCGAGTCGGGGGGCACAGGACGAACGGCATCATTTTCCACATTGTCGACGGCCACATTCAGGCCATAGGTGATGGGGTTGTTTGCCATGTTAACCACCACAATTTCGTAGTATCCAGACTGGGGCAGTTCTCCAGCCCAGGTGATGTCTTCAGCATCCGCCAGCAGGTAGGGGGTTTCTTCATTGGGGACCGGGACATAGAGGGAAAGCTGTGTGGCATCGGTGGGAGCTTGCAGGTTCACCCGCATGAGTTGTCCCTCGCCCAAGGTGAGGATGTAGACCTGCCCCTCCCCCGGTGCCAGGGTGCCTTCGACCAGTTCACGGTAGCTGCCTGGAGCAAACTGAATTTCTTCTAATGCTGCCCTGGATTGTAGATCCGCCAGGCTATCCTGGGCCAGGGCAAACCAGATCTGATCCACCGGAGTTTCCACAAAGCCTTCCTGCCGCTGATCGGGAAACAGCTGGTAAAAGCGGGCATCGGCCAGGTCAAACAGAGCATTTTCGCTAACATTTAGGTCGTTCACCTGGCGTCGCCAGCGGTTCAGGTCGGCGGGGGTGTAGCGACCTAATTTTTCCCGGGCTGCGGGGCTGAGGTTGGCTTCTATGAGATCCAGGTTAGCTGCGGCGATGGCATCCCATTCTGCCCGCAGGGCTGCATCCTGGGGCTGATCCGTGAGCTGGGTACCCCGAAGTTCGGGGTTTTGTTCAAAAAAGAGCTGGTCCGTCAGGCGGGTCAGGTAGGCCCGATCGACATTGAGGGCCAGGGCGCGATCGCGCAGTTCCCGTTTTCGTGCCCGTTCCGCTTCATCAAAGGTGGGATTGTTGGCATCATCCTCTTCCGGGGATATCACCTCGGCCTGATCCCCCAATCGCCAGCCCAGGGGATCGATCCACCACCACAGGGCAGCCGCCATACCACCAATGACCATCAACCCAACCAGCATTGGTAGCCAACCCGCTCTGCCAGAGGGGCGCGATCTCCCCTGGGTCGGGTTACTGAACGTAACCGGCCCCTGAGACGATTGGGCCGGTGGCCTAGGCGTAGGACCATGGCTGACCTGGGTGGGGGGAGGTGCCGCAGGGGCAACGGCGACGGTCCGGGGAGGCGGGGGTACCGCAGGCTGCATGCGCACCGGCATGGTTTGGTTCCAGGCGTCGTCGTTGTTGTATGGCCGATCCAGGTTGAGGGCAGCCATCACCTGGGAAGCTGACTGGAACCGCTGGAGTGGGTCTTTCGACACCATCCGCTCCAGCACCCGACGCAGTGGGTCAGAAACTTGCACATCGTCCTGCCAGACCCAGCAGTCTTGGCGGTTATCGTAAAGCTCATCCGGTTCCTTACCGGTTAACAGCACCAGGGCCGTCACGCCCAGGGCATAAAGGTCAGAGCCGGGGTTCACCTGGCCGGACTGAATTTGCTCTTCGGGGGCATAGCCTTCCTTCCCTAACAACGTCACCTGGCCGCCGCTGGTTTGATAGGGTTCCGATACCCCTAACTGGTAGCGCACATTTACCACCAGCTGCTTCACGCCACCAAAGTCAATTAAAACGGGACGACCATCGGCATTGCGCTGGATCAGGTTATCCGGGGAAATATCCCGATGCACGATACCCACGCTGTGCAGGTATTGCAGCACCGGCAATAGTTGGGTCAGCAGTTGGGTGACCTCTGCTTCAGAGAAGCGATCGGCGTAGTGTTTACGTCGGATCAGCAGCTCATGGTAAGACGGTCCTTCAATGTAGTCCTGCACCAGAAACAGCTGTTCTCTTTCCCGCAGCAGTTCTCGAAACTGAGGAATTTGCGGATGGTTGAGCTGGTAAAGAATGCTGGCTTCCCGTTCAAACAGTTTCTGGGCCTTATCCAGGGCAATTTTGTCCCGCACCTGGGGGTTAAATTCCTTGAGAACGCACAGTTCCTGGAAGCGATTCACGTCTTCCACCAGATAGGTATTCCCAAAACCTCCCTGGCCCAACTGCCGCAATACTCGATAACGGCCTCCTAAGAGTGGTTTGCCCTGTCCTGTTCCTTGCATAGACCCGTGGCTTGTATAGGTTCTTTAGAGGATAGCGGAAATGATCTGATGCACCTAAACAAAATAGGCAGGGAATGTATTCTCCCTGCCCCTTGGGTTAATAAAGCATTTTCTGGGAAAGAAAATACCCGACATTCAAAAAGCTATAAGTCCACCTCTGGAAATTCCCTGATTTTTGAGGGAACAGTACCTTAACTTACTCGTACAGCCAACCCTTCATCGTGGGTTCCCAGGCAGCCAGTTCGCTATCGGAGAACCACAGGGCAATTTCTTCCTTGGCCGTTTCGGGGGCGTCGGATCCGTGAATGATGTTACGGCCAACGGTAACGCCAAAGTCGCCGCGGATGGTACCGGGTTCAGCTTCCAGGGGTTTAGTGGCACCGATCATTTTGCGGGCGGCAGCAATCACGCCTTCCCCCTCCCAAACCATGGCGACCACTGGGCCAGAGGTGATGAAGTCCACCAGTCCGGCGAAGAAGGGGCGCTCTTTGTGAACGGCGTAGTGTTTCTCAGCCAGTTCCCGGGAAACCGACATCAGCTTCAGTCCCACCAGGGTGAATCCTTTAGTTTCGTAGCGCTTAATAATTTCCCCTACCAGCCCACGCTGCACACCGTCGGGCTTAATCATCAAAAATGTGCGTTCCACAGATACCTGCTCCTAACATCAATAATTGGGCCTTTACTATGCTCAGAAACGAGGGGACGTTTGTAAAGGTGTTGGGGAAAGTTTTTATGGGAGTGGGGAGGAGGGAGGAGGTAATGCCTCAAGGGAAATTTTGTACGTTGATGACGGGGTGGTTTTTCTTTAGACCAGGGTAATGTTGCTTTGCGCCGGGATGATTTTCCTCTAGACCAGGGCGATGCTGCTTTGCGACGGGAGGTGATTTGCCGTTGAGCTAAGCAAGCCTTAAACCGCTACAGAAACCGTCAGCCCTTTAAGGACCTTGTTGCTCAAGCACAGGGCTGAAGTCTACCTGCCACTGCTGCAGCGCTTCGGGAGCGGAGGGTCGCCCCTGGCCGAACAGAAATACCCCGGAGTTGGCAGCGACTAAACCATAAGCTTCCCGGTCTAACAGGTCTTGCATAAAGGGCACCCAGGCTTCGAGCTGGTCGCGGCGACTGGAAAACGCCTTTTGATACTGCTGGAGTTGCCAGAAATCCATCAAGATATAGTCCACTAACTTGGCTTCCCCGGCATCGTCACGATACTCCAGGGAGGGAAATCGCAGTACGGCCCGTCGCCCAGATAGGTGGGGCAACAGGTGATCCATGGTGGAGACGCTGGCCTCTGCTGGGATTTCGGCCAGCAGGGAGCGCACGTCGTTGGCATGGCCCCACTGCTGGGGCAGGGAAAGGTACACCCAGGGGTCCACCGAATCGGGAATGATGTAAGACCAGGCCCGGGAAGGATTCAGGGTAAAGGAAAAGAGCACACTCAGGCAAAGGCAGACTGTCCACAGGCGTTTTGTGCGTAAAGATAGAGGCTTTTGAGGACGGTTGGCCCACCAGAGCACAGCCCCGTAAAACATTCCTGGCACCACCATCAGGGTGTAACGGAGCTGGAAGGATAGGGCGATATGGACGTCTGAACGCAGCAACAAAATGCTCAGGGGAGGGGCGGTACAAATCCATGCCGCCGGGGAAATAGCGGGTACAAATAACAGGGGCAACCAGTGGCCAGACAAGAACCTCAGGGTGTTAGAAAGGGGCAGCAGCAGATCCAGCAATACCCAGTGGGGATGGCGCAAAAATCCAATGAGCAGGGACACCGTGGAGGGGTTATCTCCCTGGGCGTACTTAGCGTAGGAGGTGGATAAAAAATTCTGCCCAATTTCATTGGAAAACAGGGGCATAATCACCATCGTGACGATCACCACCTGGGCCACGCTGGCGACGCATAACCCCAATCCAAACCGGGGATAGCGGCGGCTGAGCAGCCAGTAAAGGCCAATGCCAAATAAGATGATACCGGTATCCTCTCGGCAGAGAAACACCAGAATAACAGCCCCAATGGCCCAGAGCCAGCGTTTTCGTTCCACCGCCAGCAGCATTAAAAACACGAAGAGGGGGATCTGAGAAAAGTCATGGAAATTGGCCAGATTCGGCGCAATAACCGATTGGGCGCAGAAATATCCCAGGGTAACCCAGATGGAAAGTTGCTCTGTCAGACGGGCGCGGGCCAAAAAATACAGGGCGACCCCCCCGGCCGTGACCAGGGTGACCTGTAGCACCAGCAGGGTAGAGGAAAACGGCAGCAGGGCATAGAGTGGCAACCAGAGTAAATGAATCGGGGTGAAGTGCTGCCCCAGGCGGCGATAGGTGACATCGGGCAGTTCCCCCTGCACGAAAACCGCAGCCGATTCCCCTGAAGACAGGGTGCTTTCAAACCAGCGTCCGTGGATTCCATTCCAAAAAACCTGATTAAAAATTCCCTGATCATGAGTTGAAAAGGCAGGGTACATGGCGTAGTGCCGAATCAGGATACTCAGCACCATTAAGGCCCAGAAAACGCCAGCGATGGCGATTAACGTTTTGGGCACAGACCGGGAACGGAGTCGTTTCATGACTAGAATTCTCCCTGGCTAGGGCAACATGGCCCGGCGGCGGCTACCAAACAAATGGGCGTACACGTAGGAAAACTCGCATCCCAGAAAAAAGATCTGGCAGGTGAGAAAAATCCAGAGCATTAAAATCATGACGCTACCAATCACCCCGTAGGACAAAAAACGCCCTCCAATGGAAACGACGCTGCTGGTGGTAAGTTGCTGTAACCCCACCAGCAGGGACGCCGTAAGCAAAGCTCCCAGCCAAACATCGTTCCAGGCCAGTTTAATGGTGGGAAGGACCTTAAACAAAATGCAAATGGCCAGGGCTAAGACCAAAATCGAAGACCCCGCCTGTAAACCCCGGGTTAACTGCAGTTCGTCAATTTTGATAAAGGCAAAGGTGTCCACAAAAGTCGCGGTCAGCTTGATAATGGTTTGTACCACAATGTTTGACACCAGAGAGGCCAGCATGAGTAGGGCCGTGCCCAACACCAGCAAAAAGGCAATGAGCTTGTTGGTAATGAAAAATAGCACCACCTTTACCAGGGATCCGGACTCCGTAGCTCGATTAGGAACTTGCCAAATTTTATTCACCGACTGCCTGAGAATGCTGAACACCGTTGTGGAGGCCCACAGCAGCAGGACTGTTCCGACAATGCCTGCCCCCACGCTGTTATCGTTCAACGCAACGATGGTATCTCTCACCAAATCATGCACCTCAGAGGGGAGATAGCGCACCACGGCCATTTGGATATTGCGAAAGGTTTCGGTATCTGGCCCTACCAGTGCCCCCAGCACGCTCAGTAAAACCAGCAACAGCGGAAATAGCGAAAACAGGGCGTAATAGGCCAGCGATGCCGCCATGCCGGGGATGTTGTCCCGGTCCCATTTCAGCAGGGTTTGTATCAGCAGTTGGGCAGGGCGGGAAGGCAGCACGGTAGACCGCAGGTAGGGCAACACATGGTTCTGTAGATACCGAAACATAGCAGGAATAGGGTGAATAGGGAACTTAAAAACGAGATGTTCGTCCCCACTGTACGCCTACTTGAGGGTCTCTATCACGCGCCCTGGACTGGTGAACGATAATCCCTGATTGCCCTGGGTGGTGAGATGTTGATCACTCCAGTTTTCCTTATCGTCCGTAGGGATTGCGACCCTGAAAATAGTTCAGCAGGGCGATGGCCAGAGCTGCCAACAGGGCATACATAATCATGGCAAAAATTAAATTTAAGCCCAGTACTCGCAGGTTATCAGCATCGGCGGGTCGAATAAACAGGGTCGAAAAAGGGGCAAAGAAGGGATCAGAAAGCCTGAAGATAAAGCGAGCAAAAAAGTTTTCCGGATTAGCTCGGGTCAGCCGTAAAAATAATCGCAGAACCAGCAAAATTTCAAGGGAGCCCACCAGCAAAATGATGGTGTTACGAATCCAACTAAAGACTTGATTGCGTTTGGCAGCCTTGAGTCGATCTCGCTCCTGCCTGAGACGGAGAGATTCGAGTTCCCGAACTTCTTGCTGACGGCGTTCCCGCTCGCTTTGTTCGTAGGGATTCTGGTTAGGCGGCTGATTCATAAGGACAACAGAGTAAGCAACGGGACTGAAACATGACTTTAGTACCAAATTCCCGGTCATAATACCACTACCCAAAGTAAGACAACGATGCCTTGCCCTAAAGGTAAGGCCGCCCGGGGGCTGAACCGAGGGCGCAATGGTCCAGAGAGGCGGAATCAGTTTCATATCATTTCCCTATAATTCTTGTCTATGATTACAAGGTCATTTTTCCGCTAATGTTCCTGGCCCGGCTGATATCAAGGTTATGGCTTTTCTTACCGAACCAGGCCTTAAGCATCCATGCCTGCTTTCAGTTATTTTGAGTTTTTTCAATTCCCATGCCAAATACCCTCGCCCTGTTAGCCCACCCTACCCAGGTCAGTGTTTTAGTGGACTGGTTGCACAATAATCAGAAAGTGCTGGGCCACTTCAAGGTACGAACTACCCCTGATATTGCAGACCTGCTTGAAAACAGCTGGGGCCGCCAAGAACAAGAATTTGATCTAATCCGGGTACCATCCCCAGCCCAGGGGGGAGACATTAGCCTGGCTGCAGATATCCTGGCTGGAGAAATTGCCGGGGTGCTGTTCAATGTTGACTCCCAGGCTTTAGCCACTGGCTATCCCAGTTTTGAGACGATTTTACGGGCCTGCCAAACAAAAGGAGTTCCCATCAGTCTGAATTTGGCTTCAGCCAATCTCATGTTAAGGGGGTTGGCCAAGACCCAAATCGCCTACATGATTTTCAATCCCGTTGCCGGGCAGGGGAACCCCGATACTGATCTGGCCATGATTCGCGAAATCCTGGAGCCCCAAATTCTGGTGAATGTGATCATGACCCAACCCCAGGTCGATCCGGCTCAACAGGCCAGGGAAGTGGTTGAAACTATTCGCTCTCGCCACGACCACGATTTGGGCAGCAGCTTGATTATCGCTTCCGGCGGAGATGGCACTGTTTCAGCCGTAGCCGGAGCTACCATAGGCACCGGAGTGCCCCTGGGGATTATTCCCCGGGGCACCGCCAATGCCTTTGCCGTAGGATTGGGTTTGCCGACAAATCTCAGGGCAGCCTGCAATACCATTCTGGCGGGCAATACCCATGTGGTCGATGCCGCCCGCTGTAACGACATTCCCATGATTTTGCTGGCGGGGTTGGGGTTCGAAGCGGGGATGGTAACCAAGGCCAGCCGAGAACTCAAGAATGAACTGGGCAACCTGGCCTACCTGCTGGCCGGGGTCCGGCAGTTGGCCACGGCCCAACCCTTCGAAGCCCAGGTGGAAATTGATGGCGAAGTGACCGAAATTAGCACTACAGCTTTGACGGTGGCGAATGTGGCCCCGGCTACCTCGGTACTGGCCCAGGGATTTGGGCAGGTGATTCCTGACAATGGTTTGCTGGAAGTCACCATTTCCACCAGTAAAACCCGGCTGCAGGGTCTGCGGTCCATGGCCGCTTTAATGAAAAATGCCGCCACTCGGGTGCCCACTCAGCGGGATGACATCTTGTGTTTGCGGGCCTCAAAGCTGAAGGTAACCACCAACCCGCCCCAAACCCTGGTGGTTGATGGAGAGGTAATGGAAGTCAACCCCATCGAGTTTGAGTGTCTGCCTAAGGCCCTGACAATCTTTGCGCCCTTGTCGGTAATTGGCACCGGTAACTAATCGGATAGCCCATTAGGGGATCTCCTGAAACAAATTTACCCATTTTGTGAGGCACTGGCCAAGGGCGCAGGCCCTGCTCGGCTATCCTAAGGCAGGCAAGATGCCTGCCCCACCAAACTTGGATGTTATACAATCCTCATTCCTGAACAGTCTCCCAGCCTTGAAATTAGACTGCTGACCAGGGCTAACTGCTTTCTTCCAACTCCTGGTCCGGTTTTATGGAATCCCCTTTGCCATTACTTTTTTGCAGCCATAATTGCTGAGGCGTACCAATACGAATGCCGTGGAGGTCGAACGCCTTCTTAAGCCGATGGCGGAACTCCATCGCCACAACCCACTGTTTCATAGGCAGGGTTTTAATCCAGATGCGAATGATTATGCCCTGGTGGGAGAGGTGCTCAACCCCGAAGAATTCGTGGGTATCTAGAATAACGTTCCGCCAGTCTGGGGCTTGGGCCATTTTCTCGGCAGTATCCCGCACGATGGTCAGGGCAAAGTCTACATCGGTGTCGTAGGCCACTTCGATGTGAAAGTCGGTGCGAGACCAGTCCCGGGATAAATTTTCCACCTCGACGATAGAGCTGTTGGGAAGGGTAATTAAGTGACCATCCGGGTTACGGAGTTGGGTAATTCTCAAATTGAAATTCTCAACCAATCCGCCTTTTTCACCAATATTTATCACATCGCCAATGCGGTACTGGTCTTCCAGCAGAATTAAAAATCCGTTCACCAGGTCGCGAATCAGGTTTTGGGCGGCAAACGAAATCACCAGGGCAACCAGGGTACCCAGAGCCAGCACCGAGCCGGGTACCAGCTGTAATCCCTGCAGCACCAACAGCACGCCAATGGTGTAAATTGTAACCATTTTGACGCCTTTAACCACCTTGGTAATGGTGTTGATGCGCTGCAAATTAGTGGCTGTTAAAGCCTGGTTTTCAGCCAGTTTTTGCACAAACTGGTCCACACCCAGATCCACCAGGCGATTAATCAGACCGATAACAAACCAGGCAAATAGCAGTAACAGGGGCGCAATCACCAGCGTTCTGGCGATCTGTCGGGTCTGGGGAAATAGGCGCAGGGCGTAGGCAGTCCCAAAGGCCCAGGCGAAAGCAATCAGCCAAAAGTTCAGCCAGCGAATGAAGCGAATGATCTGCAGGCGTCGTTGTATGCCAAACAATTGTCGCGGCCCAAGCATCCCCTGGGGTAGAGACTCAGAGGTCGATGCTGGGGTTTCTGGCTGCGCTTCTACAAGGGATTGGTGGGTTTGCCGCTGCTGGCGCAGATATTTCTCTCGACGCCCCAGCAATGTCCAGATCAAACCAAGGAATAGAGTACCCAGGAAGGTACCCGCTAACACCCAAAAGAAAATCCTCAGCTGCTGCCGGATGGCATCCGGTTGGCGCAGGGCAATGGCCTGACGGAGTTTTTGTTCCAATTCGTCTTGCCAACGGTTGGCCAGTTCTTCGGGGTCAAGGGCGTAATACTGAACATCGGCATCAGTAATGGTGAGTAAGGCCCGGGGTTGAGGTAGGTCAGGATGCTCGGCAAAAAGAACCGGAAAACCGTTGACGGTCCCGACTACCACGTCCAGCTCGTCCGGCGTCAGCGTTCTCGTGGGGTCCCGGGCATCGGGGATCAGACGCTGCAGGTTTCCTTGAATTTGTGCAGCCCGGACTTCTACCGGCACTCGTTCACCAGGCTCACTACGATTCGGTACCGCTGGGGAGGCAATTCTGAATAGGGTTTTGCCATCCAGCTTGAGGGGAGCCGTTTCCAGGGTGCCCTGCTGTTCAACCCCAACCGGTAGAGAATTTCCGTTGGGGACGGGTAAGGTCGGAAGCTGGGCCAGGGACGGGGCTGGAGCCATCACCGAACCGGCGCATATGACAAACATTGCCAACCCGACCATGAGGGTTGTCAAAATGGGCTTTTGGATGAAACGGAAACGAGGCATAGGCAGCTTTAGGGGAGGACGAAAGTCAATATCCTATCGCTGAGCCAGCTACGGCAAAACTTTGTCTGCCATAAATTCAAACTCCCATTATGGACTCAGCCCTAGGGCAGTAAGGGATAGGTAGATGGAAAAGCCTCTGTCTTGGCTCTTTCGACCGGCTATGGGGGAAGCATCAGCCCATGAAAAGAGTCCTATGATGCTGGTGCAATCACAGGACTTAACCCTTGTTCAGGTCCAGGATTGGAGTTTTGCCCTGGAGAAAACTACAGATCCCGACCTGGACTTGGTATGGAAGCGGTTAAAGGCAGGTTAATTGGGCTAACTAAACGGTTAACTAGACAGAGCTTTGCGAGTGGCCAGACCGGCAGCCAGTAGAGAAATCCCACTGAACAGGATGCTGATGCCCACGTACAAACCAATTAGCCAGAGGGCGCTAGAGGGCCAGCTATTAAGCACCAGAATGCCTAAAATCAGGGTGACGACCCCGTTCAACACCATCAGCCAGGACATGCTGTTTCCGGTACGGTTGGTGAAAGCCATGATGATGGTGAAAATACCTTCGGCGATGAATAGAATGCCAAAGGCCAGGGTTAAAGCGACGGCGGCGGAAGCTAAGTTAAAGAGGATGTAGAGACCTGCGATCGCATAGAAAATCCCCACCACTAAATTTAGCCAAAACCCCCGCACCGGCTTCGACCGGAAGGATTGAACCACCATCACGATGCCGCTGATCAGGGCAAGCCAGCCGATGGTGGCGGTGAAGAATGCCGTTCCCAGAATCGGCATAATGATAGCCAGTATGCCCAAAACAATCAGGGCAATACTAAAGGCAATGACCCATCCTATTGATTGTTTAATTTCATGATCGGCTTGGAGTTCTGTGGTCATAATCTATACCTCGATTTTAAGAGAGTTTTTGGGAAAGAGACACCAAGTCCAGATCGAAAACTATAGCCTTATGTTAGGCAAAACTCCACTTCTGGACTTGGAATGGGTTTAAAACTACTTTCTAGTAAGTCCCCTGGTTTTGTCAAAGTTTTGAAACATAATGAATTAAGCCCTAGATTAGGTGAGACAATTGATCGTTTCTTAGGTGGTTGAGTCTCCAACGGAAGAAAGATTCCGTTAAATATTCTTAATAGTTTGGTGGCAAATTTTAGGTGCTGGGTTGGGTTTCAGTCAGGCGGCTGCGAGAGGTTGCCGGGATCACCCAGGTTTTCTTTGATGGCGTTCACAATCATGTCGGGGGGCCGAGAGGCATCAATGAGCAATGCATTCTCAGGTTCTTCTAGGGTCTCAAACTGGCTCTTGAGTAAGTTCGAAGGCATGTAGTGGTTGGTGCGTTTTTTAAGCCGCTGGTGAATCAGCTCATAGCTTCCCTCCAGGTAGATGAACTGAACCGTTTGATCTACCTTCAAGCAATCCCGATAGGCCTGTTTCAGGGCTGAACAGGCAATAATGGTGGGTTCCTCTGCCGCCAATTGCCGACAAATTAAATCCCTTAGGGCTTTGAGCCAGCCTGCTCGATCCTCGTCCGTGAGGGGGATGGACCGGCGCATTTTTGCGACATTTTCGGGAGGGTGAAAGTCATCGCCGTCAAAAAAAGGCCAGCCCAGTTCCGTCGCCAAGCGCTGCCCGATTTCGGTTTTGCCAGAGCCGGAAACTCCCATCACGATCAGAATTTTGGGTGAGGACATAAACGTAATTTCGCAAGTTCTTGCATAATAGAATAGCTCTGCTGTCATTCCTGGGAAGCCGAGAATCCCTAAGGCAGTGACCCTTAAGGGGGGATCAACTTAAACCGAGACAAGTTGCGTCAGTAATGGGCTTGATCCCTCTGGGATCCGCTCCGCGAATGGCTAGTTGGGCAGGGAAATAACCTGACCAAAAGCCCAGGAAATTATTGGAGCTTTTGATCCGTTAACCTGATACCGCATCCCATTACCGATAGATCCGAATCTGCGGGATCACCACGTACCAATCCTCGACAATCTCATCGGAATCGTCAGCGGTCCTGACATGGCGGTAGAGGTAGCGAACAGTCACCTCACCAGGGAGAAACTGAAACTTGTTGGGGTCTAACCCTTTCCATCTCAAGGAATCATTGCACTTTCTGGATAAGGCACCAATCACGTCACCGTTCGCGTTGGCAATGATCCACCCATCGCGTCTTGAGCTGGGCTGCAGGTGAAGGGGATCACCCTCGCCCATGGTTTTGATTGGGTCTTGGTTTTTCTGTGTCGCCCAATAGCCCAGGTTGACATCGCCGGGAGAAAAGTCGAAATAATTGATACGACCGGGTAGCTCAATCGCATCGAGCTGGGCCATTGGGGCGTCAAGCTGGGTTTCTTGTAAGAACTGCGTGGATTGAAACCCGCATAGCACCAGCTCTGACCTGGCGCGGGTCATAGCGACATAAAACAGCCGCCGTTCATCCTCAAGCTGATAGTCAGCTTCTGAAAACTTATCTGTCAGCAGAATCACCTTCGAGAACTCCAGACCCTTTGCTCCATGGCAACTGGTGACCAGGATGGCGTCTTCATCGGTAAGGGAATTATTCGGACTCTCGTTGAACTCATAAATAGACGTGGCAATTTCCTCGGCGGTAATGGAGGTCGCCAGGTCTTCAGAACCAAAGCCCCGTTCTTTATCGAGATCATCCGCGATCTTCAGCAGAATTTTGATGGTCGGTTCGATCAGCCGCCTTCCATTGCGCTCGAAGAAGGATTGGAACCGCTGCCGCACGGACTCATCCGGTTCAAGGGTCAGCGTCGGATCGACTTGCAGTTGCTTTAGAAGCTGGTCGGTGACAGAGTGGCGGATCAGCTTTACATCTTGGCCCTTCAGGGCGTAAGTGGGGATGTCTGCCACTCGCTCCAGCAGGGCTCTGATTTCGCTGAGCTGGTCCCACTGTTTAGCCAGGATGGCAATTTCGTTGGGCTGCACCCCCTCGCCTATCCACTGGCGCACCTTCTGAGTAATCCAAATGGCCTGAGCATTAAAGGCACTGAACAGGTAAGCCTGGACCGGCGCGCCCCTCAGCCCGATGCGGCTATCGTCAATGCGAACCTGTTCTTCCGACAGGCGTTTGCATCGGTGACGGTTGTTCTGAATCACCCGGTTGCCCACCGCGATGATGGATTCAGTAGAGCGGTAGTTCTCCGTCAGCAGAAACTGCTTCGCCTGGTATTCCGTCTTGAATTGCAGGATAAACTTGGCATCAGCCCCGCGAAAGCCGTAAATGTTCTGGTCGTCGTCACCAATGACGCAGAGGTTGAACTGGGTCGTCTGGTTCGAGTCCTCTGAGTCACCCAGCCCGGAAATCAACCGAATCAGGCGATATTCCTGCTCGGTAACATCCTGGTACTCATCCACAAAGATGTGCTCGGTGTTGCCCAGCAGGCGGATGCGACGGACCTGAATCTCATCGTCCTCCTCCTCCTGACTTTCCAAGCGGTCGCAGGCGTCTTTGAGCAGGTTGTCGAATTGCGTCTCGGTATCTCGTTGTTTTCCGCTATTAGGTCTAGACGTCTCCTCTAGGGTACGTCCCAGCAGCGCCAGCGCCAGACCGTGGAAGGTGTAGACCCGCAGGCGAGAGGCCAGGTTGCCCACAAGCGCCTGTAGCCGTAGCCGCAGTTCCCGTACCGCGTTGCGGTTGTAGGCCAGCACCAGAATGCGGTCAGGCTGTATCCGTTTGACTTTGATCAGGTAAGCGATACGGTGAACAATGGTGCGGGTTTTGCCGGAACCCGGACCCGCAATCACCGATATGGCTGGTTCTTCCGCTTCTATGATGGCTTTCTGCGACTCATTTAGAGGCCCCATGATCTTGTCGTAGTCGGCCTGGCTGAGGGGTCGTGCCACATCCTCGCCGGTTAGCTCTGGATAGGCTTTGTCAAACTCGCTGCGAGGCAGGGTGAAGTAGTCGTCGACAAGCTTCTGACGAGCCCGGTCATCTTCGGCCAGTGCGCCGTAAGCCATCATCACATGGGTCTTGCGGGCCTGCTCCTGGTACTGTTCCTCGATGGTGGGGTAGCGGCTGGATAGGGTCGCGATGCTCTTGCCTTTCATGACCCGCACCTTCAACGCTTGATGGAACAGAGTGAGCCCATCGGTCAGGCGCAGGATCTCCCGCTGATGCAGCCAGATCAGCGTGCGCCGCAACTGTTGGGCTGCTGTGTCGGTAGGGGAAGCCTGGCCATGGACTTGTTCCAGCAGGTCTTCGAAATCACACTGAACCTTCAGGCGTGCGCCGGTTTTTTGTTCAGACCGGGTGTTAATCCGCTCATACAGGATTTCGAGGAGCTTAATGCAGAGGGCTTGATGGTTGGGGATCCAGTCAATGACTTTCGACAGGAGCCCGGAATCCGAGTCGGGCTGCATAATCTGGATGAGGCCACCGCTGCGTTGTTTAAGCTGAATCCAGCGTAAGGATTGCCAGCCGAGTAATACAGCCTTAATGTCAGAATCCCTGAGCTTTTGAGTCCCATCAGCATCGAAGAAGGTGGCCAGCTTGCGGGGATTCACGATATGACTGGCTTTGTCGCCAACTTTCTCGGCCAGATAGTTGAGCAGTTGTTCTTCCAACGCACGATGACGCTGATACTTCAGCCTGGCATCTCCGGTGACTCCTTTGCTGACTAACATCGTTAACGGCAGTTGCGAGGTGCAGACCCCGGCCCGCTGCAGTTCGCGGATACGCTCGGGCAGTTCCAGCACCGGGATACCGGACTCATCGCTGAGTCGTTCCAGAGAGATACGCTCGTCGTCTTGCTGGTGCTGGTGCTGCACCAGATGCATGCCCAGGATTAACCGCTCAAATTGCTTGACTTCGCTGGGTTTCAGGTCTTTTTGGTGACTGTAGGCCAGAAAAGCCCGCCGGGACTGTTGGGGGGTGGAATGCTTCAGATTGAACTGGACGACCGTCGATAGGTTCTCAGCCCGCTCAATCAGGCCGAACTCTTCCAGGTGATGCAGAGCAACGCGAATTTTAGTTTCTCTCTGTTCGTCCTCGGTGGCGAAGCGATCATCCAATTCGCCAGTGCGGTAAATCTCATCGGCAGTGATCCAGAACCAGTCCTCTGTAACTTTGCCCGAGGGAGTGGGGAGGAGATTGCGCACTCCTCTGATGGCGATAAAGATATTCTGCAGGTCGGTCTTCGACAGGTGGCCCAGGCTCTTCAGGAAGAAGAGCATTTCGGCATCCTGTTCGTCGAACAGCAACACACAATCCGCCGGTTCGCCATCTCGTCCAGCCCGGCCTGCTTCCTGGATGTAGCTCTCCAGGCTACCGCTGGGGGTGTTGTGGATGACCGCTCGCACGTCTTTACGGTTAATGCCCATGCCAAAGGCACAGGTGGCGGTAACGACATTGAGATCACCGCTCTTGAACTCCCGGAGCCGTTTCCCCTTCTCATCTTTAGGAACTTTGCCGTGGTAGTAGGCGGCTTGAATGCCTCGCTGTTGAAGCTTCTGGGCTAAGGTCTCGGCTTCCTTTCGGGTAGTGGTGTAGACCAGAGCGCAACCTCCCTGGTCCAGAGCACGTTGTACCGATTGGACGATGAGCGGGTCTTTGTTGCCTTTGACCGGGATGACCTGAAAGTTGAGGTTATCCCGCTGGAGGCTGGCGGTAATCTGGCGATGAACGGGCAGGGATTGCTGCTGAAACAGCTGACAGATGTCATCCCGCACCTGAGCGGTGGCGGTGGCGGTTAGCAGCGCTATAGGCGGCATAGGCCGTTCCAACTCGGTGTAGAGTTCCTGGATGAACTTGGGAATGTACCGATAGTCGGGCCGGAAGCTCTGTCCCCACTGGCTGATGCAGTGGGCTTCGTCGATCACCCAAAGGGCGGGCGGACGTTCTCTCAGGAGGGACCGAATACTGATGGAGCGGAGTTGTTCCGGGCTGATGTAGAGCAGGCCCTTCTGGCCATTGCGTAAAGCCTCCAACCGTTCGGCCCGCAGTTCTGCCGGCAGGGTGCTGTTGATGTAGGTGGCAAAGTCGAGACCCCTGGCCTCCAGGTCGGCCACCTGATCGTCCATCAGGGCCTGGAGGGGAGAGATACAGACGGTTAAGCCCCACTGGCGTCGGTAGACCATCAGCGCCGGGAGCTGGTAGCAGAGGGACTTGCCACCACCTGTGGGCATCAGGATGAGGGGATTCTGCCTGGCGACAATGGCCTGAACCGCTGCTTCTTGCTTGCCGCGAAAGCTTTCAATATCAAAGGCCTCCAGGAACGGCTGGTAGGTGAACTCCTGGGGCGTGAGGGGAAACAGTCGGTCTAGAATTTCCGGAAACTGTGGTAGATGGTTGAGCCAGGCGGAATAGGGCTGTTTGGAGTGGGTTCGGTTACGCTCGAAATTCCACACCAGCAGTGCCGCCAGGATGAAGCGGCAGTCAAAGTCTGACTCGTGGAGCAGAGCCTTCCAGAGATAGTCAACGGAATCGGGCGAAAGCCCCGCCAGCAGATCTTTAGGCAGTTCCGATAAAACCGGTGGGGCTTCAGGCAGCCAGTCTATCGATAGGAACAGGTCTCGATAGGCCTCATCTGCCGTAGTTTCTCCATGGGTCAGAAGCCAGGTGTAGAGATGGCGCAGGGTGCCTGGATGTTCGCTGAGCCGTTCCAAGCATTTTTCCAGCAGTAAGCGGGTGGCCCTGGCATCTTCGAGGGGATCGTTGCTGGCGTAGTCGCTAAGCTTGTAGTCTTTGTGCAGCCTTTGGGACGGTTCCAGGGCCAAGGCCAGGAGGGAAAGCTCCAGGGTGTCGACAATTGGCTGTGACTCCAGTTCAGGCCACTGGCGGAGCAGATGGAGATGATCAAAGCGCCGAAAATTATGCCCGCAGAGGATGCCTCGGCTTTGGTTCAAGTCAGTGAGATGGCTGTGAAGCCTGTCGGCTTGCTCTGGACTAGCTTTGAGGGTCTGAGTGGAGGATAAGAGTCCATAGCTGAAGATTTCGCCCTTTTGGGAAACCTCCAGATCCAGGTAGGTATATTCGTCCAGACTGTCCTGCCACTTCATGTTGTTCACCCAAGCATGACCCTAACGGGCGTTACACAAATGTCATTAAACACTGCCTCCTAAGGGTATCCATCGGTTAAATCCCTGAGACAAAGGGACTTTTAGGATTCAACAAACACTACCCCCGACGCCAACTGAACCTGCTCAAAGGGGATGCCCTCAACTCATTGCCCTGGGACTGGTGGGCTTTGGCCTGGTGGGTTGCACCTACAACAACTACACTGCCTGGGATGCTGACAACGACGGACTGCTGAATCAGAACGAGTATGGATATCAGTTCGGGACTTAATCTGTCCCTAAAGGGGGATTCCCGTTGCGGTTTGCAACAATTCCCCCATTCAGATTTTTTGCTACTTATCCTGTAAAGAACACACTGTCAACCTGCTGTTGTTCATCTTCCCTTAACTGTGTCTTATTCTTACTGGATTACCCCGGTCCTATCGGGGCTACTGTGTCTTTCGCCATTGGCTGTGTCAGGCTTTGCGACAAACAATCCTTCGGAAACCATCGTCGCCAGCCAAGATCAAGCCCAGCAGCACTTTCAGCAGGGGCAATTGCACTACAGCAAAGGGAATGTCAAAGCTGCGATTGAACAGTATTCAGTAGCCATTAAACTCGATCCGGCTTTTGTTAATGCCTACGTTGCCCGGGGGGGAGCCCTGGGCGTGCTGGAAAATTATCCGGCAGCCATTGACGACTATACCGCTGCCATTAACCTCGCCCCTGACTTAGCCGGAGCCTACGGAGGCCGGGGACTGGCTCGATTCCGCAATGGTGATGACGAGGGTGTGCGAGATCTGTGGCAGGCCGCCCAGCTCTACCAGGAACAAGAGCAAATGAACCACTACTTCCGCACTCTCTCCATTATTCAAAGGCTAGATCCCTGAAATCCTGCCTCCCTGCTTTAACTCAGAGGGCTGACCCATAAAACATCTATAACCCGTAACATTAGACCACCTCTAACGCTGGTCTAAAAAGCCTTTAACCCAAAATTCGTCAAGCCACTGCTGCATAATCAGCGTCAGGGGCAGGGCCAGCAAAAGTCCTAAAAAGCCGAAGAACACCGCAAAAGTAACCTGGGCTAACAGCGTCACCGCTGGCAGTAGAGAAACCTGCCTTTTCATCACTAAAGGGGTCAGGATATTGCTTTCCACCTGCTGGATGACGATATAAAGAATGACCACTGCAACCGCTTTCCAGGGGGCTTCCAGGAGGGCAATGGCGGTGGGAGGAATAACGCTCATCACCGGCCCCAGGTTAGGGATAAAGGCTAATAGCCCCGCCAGTAGACCATTAGCAAAGGCCAGGGGAATGCCCAAAATCCATAGGCCAATCATGCTCATCAGGGCGATTACCGTCATATTGAAAAGAATGCCGATGAACCAGCCTGAGATGGCATCTTCACATTCCCCCATCACATGGCTGACCCGTTGCCGCTGGGATGAGGGAAATGTTTTCAGGAAAAGTTTTTTATAGGCCCTTGGATTCAGCAGCATCATAATAATAATGGCTGTCACCAAAAGAAACTGAAGGGTAAAAGTAAGGGTATTCGAAAACCATTGATAGAAACGGCCAAACACCATCTCCAGGTTAAGAGATTGTAGTTGCTGAAAGATCATATCTAGACCCTGAAAGTCCTGATCTGAAAACACAGGAAGGGTTTGGGCTAGCTGATCAATCCATCCCCTTACCCGGTTAACAAATTCAGGGGTTAGGCTAAATAACTCTTGTAGCTGGTTAAAAAACGGGGGAACAATAATAATGCCAAACACCCCGGCAACCAGTAACAAAGAACTAACCAGGGCCAGCACCGCTGTGCTTCGATTGGGTATTCGCTTTTGCAGCAGGTTCACCGCCCGGTTTAGAACTACGACAAAAACTACAGCGGTTAAAGCCAGCAACACGACGTTTCGAATTTGCCAGAGCACATAAAGGCAAACCACTAAAACAACTAGGCTCAACCACTGACTAAATCTCACTACAAGCGGCCTGATTCAGAGTTCTTCATCCTAATATTAAGGGCCTGGCAATGCCAGACCCTACTTGAATACGCTCGAGGTTTTATCGAGCTTCGGTACCCTGATTTGGGTCACCTGGAATTTTAGCATTCTTGTCACCAGGTGCTTCAGGCTCTGCGCCTTCCCGTGCATCAGATGAACGCGCCCCCTGACCAGTACGACGGGCCATGGGATCAAGCGGAGTGTTTTTCTCGTCGGGGAATGTTGATTTTTTATTCTTATCTTCTTGCTGTGCCATAGGGATTACCTAAATTTCAACAACTTCTCAGCTTGACTAGAAAGCTCTAAAAGTTCTAGTTTCATTCTTGCTAATAAACGGGAATCAAACATCCTTCAAAAGTTCTAGATAAGCTGCCGCTAAAACAGTTTTTTTTATTCCCCCATTAAAACAAAATAAAGGGTGTGTCCAAACGCATTTTGCTAAAGTTACGCGCCGTATTTCTGCATGCGTCCCGCATTCGCCAGGGCAAGACCCAGCAAATGGGTGCCCGGTCTCAGGCCTAACATACCTTTGGCACAGGCATAGTCGTCGAACCGATCGACCTGATCGACCCTGGTGTACTGTGCCCTCAGCATCACCGGTACCGGATGCCAACTGTGCCGTCCCATTACGGCCGGAGTGGAGTGGTCTGCTGTCACCACCAGCACGTCTGGATTCAGGCCCGTAATCTGGGGCAGCAGCTGGTCGACCTGCTCCAGCTTTGCAACTTTACTGGCGAAATCGGCATCTTCCCCCAGGCTGTCGGTCTTTTTAACATGGATGAAGTAAAAGTCGTAGTCGTCGCCGTAGATAGAGGCCAGTTTCTCAAAGCGCTGTTCCAGCCCTCCCGGTGGAGCAACCACATCCATCCCAATCAGGCGACTGACCCCCCGGTACATGGGGTAATCAGCGATGCAGATGCCCTTCAGGGCAAACCGATCTTTCAGGGAAGGTAGCGGTTCGTAGCGTTCAAACCCTCGCAGCAGCACTATATTCGCGGGATCCTCAGCCGCCAGCACCTGCTTCACCTGGCGCAGAAACGACTGCACCAGCAGCGCCGTTTTCTCAGCATCGTCATGGTTGGCTTTGACCTCCTGGGGTGGTATGCCTGTGGCCTGGGGGTCGGTGTCCTGGAGTTTCCCCGAAAGCCCCTCTCCCCGCAGGACCAGAACGGCTCGGTGCTCACTCACCGTTTCGAAAAAGAACGTGCCTTCAAAATCCAGGGATACCTGGTCACGAATTTTTTCCGTGAGACGCCGATTCAGGTCTGTCTCAATGCGCCCCGCCCGACGGTCTTTAACCATTCCCGCATCGTCGATGGTGGCAAAATTGACCCGGGCGGCGACGTCTCCGGGCTGCAAATCAAAGTCAATTCCCAGGGCCGACAGCACCCCTCGCCCCACCCGGTACTGAATTGGATCATAGCCGAACAGAGTCAGGTGGCCGGGGCCACTACCGGGGGTGATGCCTGGTCCCACAATTTCTAAGAGTCCGCAACTTGACTGCTTTGCCAGGGCATCAAAATTAGGGGTATTGGCCGCCTGCAATTCTGTGCAGCCGGTGTCGGGGTGGGGAATTCCCCCCAGACCATCCAGCACCAGGTAGATAATTTTGCCGCCCCGTTCCCAGACGAGGTCTTCCCAAACAGTTGTAATGTCCATGGCGATGATAGGAATCAATAAATTGTCCCAACGGACCTGGGTCCGTCGGGATCAAGCGTCGGAATCTTGCTGATGCAAATCCAACGGGGAAAGGGGCCATTGCTCCAGGGAAAACTCACTTTGGCTCGGGCTCTAACGTGAATTCAGATTGATCCAAACCCTGGAGCTTTACCTCACCCTCGATTATGCGGACGCCTCAGCAGATTTTGCCGGAGATGAAAACGCATAAACCCCTTCAGTGGGTCCACCAATTTTCTTCCAGGCATCCAGGCCACCCTCGATTTCGGCGACATGCTTGAAGCCTGCCTGACGAAAGCGGTTAGCCGCTTCTGTGGCGTTCTCTGGGCTATCGCTGTAGATGTAAAGATCGCGCTCGTACTCCAGCAGCGGCTCTTCAGAGTCGGGAATCTGCCCCATGGGCATGGGCACCGCGCCGGTGATGCGCTCGTTGTTAAAAGCTTCTCGGCTGCGTACATCAACGATGGTCAACCCGGGCTCTCCCCAGTTCAGCCGCGACAACAGTTCATTGGGGGCCGCTTTCTTCCCAGTCAGGTCGGGGGGGGTCGGCAGGGGTTCGGTGATGGTAGATTTTACAGATTCGATTTGATCAGATAATTGAGCCATAAAAGACCTCCGTTGCGCACTGACTTTACATTAATAAACAGAGCCTCCAGGCTCATCCCTCAGAGGAGGGAACCTGAGTATTCTAAAAACTCTGTCCATTAGAAGACGCAAAGCTCGCCCAAAAGAAAATACGCTTACTTTTTTTCCATTCCTAAGGAACGAGGATCTAATAACATCCAAGATTTTGGTAGGGGCGAACGGCCGTTCGCCCCTACGAGGCCTCGGCAATCGTAAGTTAATCTGTTCCGAATCCTAAGCGCTGTCCGTGGGGGTGAGCCCCACCGCAGAGGGTTCTTCCTCAAGACCATTGTTGCCCGATGAAGCGGTACTGGGGCGATCGGAAAGCACAATTACCAGACCTGTTCTTGCCGTCTCAAGGGTGGTGTCACTCATCAGATCCACGACTTTCCGACCCAGCACGGTTTCAATCAGATCGACGAACTGTGGACGCACCAGTCTGGACAAATCCTGATGCAGCTTTTCTACCCGATCGGGACTACCGTTCTCCAGCAGTAGCTGCTCCGGCTGGGTCAGGGAATCTTCAATGACAATGGTCAACTTATCATCAAACAGTCGGCAGCTGACCTTGCCTGTCTGGTGGTTTAAATGTTGCCGATAGAGCCTCTGAAATTGCTGGGCAAGGCTCCTTTCAAGCTGGCCTTTGGTTGGCTTGGGAGGGGTATTGTTCTCAGACATAAGTTTGGAAAAGGTAAGTTGACATCCATCCAGAAGCCCTAGCCGCAAGCAGGCAAGAAGTTCTGAACAGATGTGAACAGTACTAAGATACAGCGTTTTCGAAAGCCAGTGAGGCCTCCCTGCATTCACCGCCCTGATTACAGGTGCCAGGAAGAACCCCGTCAACAAAAATTGCTGTAGAGCAAGAATAATACTTGTGTCTGAGAAGTAAAACTTTCCCAGGAACGAATTTTTTCTCTACTCAATCTATCTGCCGATAGGTCCTGCCGATAAATAAACCTTCGCCAAGTCCAGAAGTGGAGTTTTGCCTTAGAGAAAACTACAGATGAATGGCACTGATTTAAGGCTGGTGGGCAGTGCCCACCCTAGGGTATATCAAGGCTTCTGGCGATTGACGAAGGTCAATTTCAGCTTATTACAGTGACATTCAACTACAGATCTCGAGCTGGACTTGGGATAGGTGGTTTTTGGGGAAATGATACCGAAGAGATTTCCAGTTGATATGACTGCTGGGCTGCCGTCAGATTTCTAACTTGCGGCGTAAACAAACAGACCGTTGGATAGAAGTCTGTAAGCCGTAGTTTTAGATAGATTAATGCTCGAATGCGCAGAATTTAAATTATGCAGTTACTATCTCGTTCTCAGTTTGAACAGTTGAGTCAATCAGCGAGTGATTACTCTTTATCGATTTACCTACCGACCCATGTGGCAGGCCCTGAAATCCAGCAGGATCCAATTCGCTTGAAAAACTTGCTGGTGGAATCCGAGTCTAAACTACAGGATGCTGGTATGGATCAGCGCGACATTGGCCCGATGCTGGCACCTGCCTATGAACTGCTCGACAATGAGCGTTTCTGGCGTCACCAAAGTCAGGGGTTAGCTCTTTTCATTACGCCCAGCACCTTCCGCATGTACCGGTTACCCCTGGAGTTTGAGTCCCTCGCGGTCGTGACCCAACCATTCCACCTTAAGCCTCTGCTGTCCCTGTTCTTCGAGAATCGATATTTCTATATTCTGGCCCTGAGTCAGAATCAGGTGCGTCTGTTCCAGGCTACCCGCTACCACATCACCGAAGTTCCTCTGGAAGGGGTACCCACCAGCCTTGAAGAGGCTCTGAAGTACGATGACCCAGAGGTGCAACTCAACTTCCACAACGTCAGTGGTGACGGCAGCATTCCCACTTACCACGGACATGGTGTCGACACCACGTACGGTAAGGAAGGCATTCAACGGTTCTTTGAGAAGGTACACCGGGGGTTGCATGACTACCTCAACCAGGAAGATGCTCCACTGGTGCTGGCATCGGTGGAATATTTACAACCCATCTATCGAGAAATTAACACCTATCCTCACCTGATGGACGCCGGCATCGACGGCAATCCGGACGCAGCCCAGCCCGATGAACTGCGGCAGCAAGCCTGGTCTATCGTCTCTTCTCTGATTGAAAAGTCCCATCAGGAGGCCATTACCCAGTTCCACAACATGAAGGGAACCAACAAAGCCAGCGACCAACTTGACCAGCTGGTCGCCGCCGCCGTGCGGGGACAGGTAGAGGTGCTATTTACCACAGCCAATAGCCACTGCTGGGGACAGTTTGATCCGGCCACCGGTACCATTGAACGCCATGACCAGCCCCAACCCCAAGATCAGGATCTGCTGGATATGGCCGCTGTGAAAACCTATCTCCAGGGGGGGCAGGTGTATGTGCTCGGTAAAGAGGACATGCCCACGAAAGCTCCAGCCGCTGCGGTCTACCGCTATGGAGTTCCCGCCGAAGTCTAACCCTCTAAAGCCATGGGTTGAGCACAGGGGGCGGTCAGTGGGGCTCTGTTAAAGCTACTGCGGGGGATTTCCTTCCCCTGGGCCAAATCCCTTTCCCCTGCTCCCCATCCACTGCTGACACTCCACAATTCCCACCGATGTCCTGGCAAAACCGCATTGATTTCGAACGCTGCGAACTCAGCCCTGGATCAGACGCCTATTCCCCCAGTCATATGACCCCGGGATTAACCGACACCTACGATCAGGAACTGCGGGAAAAAGCCAGCGTGCGCGACACCCCTATTCCTGTAGAGAATATGGGGCTGGAGGGGGAGTACGATCGTTTCGGTTTGGCGAAGCGCGTAGCCCAGGCCCTGGATCGGCAAGGACAGTTAGCCCACCTGGATTCCCTGACCCTGGTTCAAAAGGGCAACAGCATTGCGTTTTGGGGCGAAATTCCCAATCAGCCCATGTTGGAAAGTTTGGTCGAAACCACCAGCAAAGTTGATGGTACCCATGCAGTGGATATCGCCGGGGTCACCGTTGCCCAGGGCCGTTAGTTAAATCTGCAGAGCAGAATTCCAGACAACTTTACAGCACCAGGAGAATTACCATGGCACGCATCGCAATTAACGGACTGGGCCGTATCGGTCGAGCCGCCCTGAAGATCCTGCT
This sequence comes from uncultured bacterium, assembly GCA_964590465.1. Taxonomy (GTDB): domain Bacteria; phylum Cyanobacteriota; class Cyanobacteriia; order Phormidesmidales; family Phormidesmidaceae; genus CAZPYG01. The sequence continues at coordinate 27,045 of CAZPYG010000027.1, forward strand.
GGATCATCCAGATCTAGAGCTGGTCGCCATGAATGATCTGGTTCCCCCAGATAACCTGGCCTACCTGCTGCGGCATGACACCGCCTATGGTCGCTACAACCGTTCCGTAGAAGCCGAGGGCGACAGGCTAATCATTGACGGAAAGTCTTACCCGGTTTTCAGTGAGAAAGATCCCAGTCAGCTCCCCTGGGGTGACATGGATGTGGATGTCGTGCTGGAATGTACCGGCGTATTTACCAAGCGCGACGGGTTAGAAAAGCACCTGCAGGCCGGTGCAAAGCGGGTCATGCTCTCGGCCCCGGCCAAGAGCGATGGCGTTGAAACGGTGGTTCATGGCGTCAACCAGGCCCCTGAAAATGCCGACATTATTTCTACCGCCAGTTGCACCACCAACTGCATTACCCCGGTAGTTGAAGTCATGGGTCGGCGTATCGGCGTGAAAAAAGCCATGATGACCACTATTCATGCCTACACTTCCAGCCAGGGGATTGTAGATGCTCCCAGCAAGAAATATCGCCGGGGACGAGCCGCTGCGGCAAATTTTGTACCCACCAGCACTGGCGCTGCTGTGGCAACCACCCAGGTACTGCCCCAAATGGCAGGGAAGTTTGACGGCGTCGCGATCCGAGGTCCTATCCCGGTTGGGTCCATCAGCGACATTATCTTCGTTACCGAACGAGATACCTCTGGGGATGAAATTAACCAAATCTTCCGAGAGGAGGCCGAGACGGATCAGTATCGAGGAATTTTGGGCTTTACTGAAGAACCTCTGGTTTCTTCCGATATTGTGCAGGATGCGCGGGCTGCCATCGTCGATTTAACCATGACCCAGGTGGTGGATGGCGATCTGGTGAAGGTCATGGCCTGGTACGACAACGAGTGGGGCTACGCCAGTCAAATGATTCGAGAAACCGCACGGGTCGCGAATCGGCAGCCGGTGACGTCATAAATGGTTGAACCAGCTTTTACCAGATTCCCAGGTAAAAGACCGGGCTGATGCGGGCTTGTCCCCCGTCCTGGTTGCTCCCTAGCCGGTCAGCTATAGTGAGGTAAGTCCGTCTGGGCTTACCTTACCGGCAAGTTGGGGCATGGGTATGGCTAATCCGCAGGAATTTTCTGACTACTATGGGGTGCTCAAGGTTGAGCGCACCGCCGACCTCACTACCATCAAACAAGCCTACCGACGGTTGGCCCGACAACTGCATCCAGATCTCAACCCCCACGATGAAGCGGCGGCGGCGCGGTTCAAGGGACTCAATCAGGCCTACGAAGTTCTGTCAGACCCCCTGCAACGGCGGCATTACGACCGCTACGGCACACCGCCAAAACCAGGGCGACAGAATAGTTCTTACCCCACAGGTCCCAGCAGTTCCCCACAGGATGATTTTGAGGAACTAGAATTTGGCCGCCACGGCAGTTTCGAAGACCTGCTGGGGGATTTGCTGGAACGGTATCGCTAGGGCCCGGGACCGAGCCCCTGACTGGGAGTCTTACACCGTGACAGCTATCAAAGCTGATACTGCAAATGCAGGGGACTACAGCGATACTCCCGAAAGGTTTCGATATGCCCCCCTTTCAAGCCTTGAGGGATCTCTCCATATCGAGGGTCTGTCGCAGGGTATTCAGGTCATCAGCATTGGCATTGAATCGGCCTTTTTCCACATCCCGAATCCAACTCTGACTTTTGCCAATCCGTTGAGCCAGGGTGCGCTGGCTGAGTTTTTGCTGCTTCCGGGCCTTGCGGATGTCTTCCCCAGAAATGTGCCTGGATTTAGGGGAGGTGTCCGCAGGGGCTTTCCGCCGCCGCCGCTGTTTATGGGTGGTCCGTCTTGCGGTTTGCTGCCATTCGTCCGACAGATCAAACCCGAGGATGCGGGCATTCAGCAATCGCTGCCACTTATCCCGGGGGGCAGTGTCGGTCAGACTCAAAGCCTGGTTGGCATCGTCAGCCCAGAATTCCAGCGCATCGTCGGCATCATCCGGGATGTCCGCTACCCTGGCCCACAGGGGCTGTATTTCAGGGGGATAGGTCTCGGGGTCGAACTGGGGCTTCAAGCCGTAGTAGTAAATGGTTTCCAGATCGCTCTCAAAGGTCTTCAGTAGACGCTTATGGGCCCCCCGTACCGTCGTTGCTTCGTGAACCCGCTGTTCACCGTAGGCAATGCGCAACAGGGTGCGTACCGTCATCCGCTGCTCACCCCCCAGGCGCAGCTTAAACAACAGCCACAGCAACAGACGCACCCCCCCTTCGTGCTGCTGCCAGTGGCTCATCACCTCTGCCAAAAGCGACTGGGGTAGGCTGCCGTACTGGTAAAACGCGGTAAATCGGCGATAGTCCCGCTGGTTGAGAAACTGCCGGGACCAGGTTCCAGCCCGCACCTGAAAATCCAGCCCAATCAGGTGGCGACAGCCTTCGGCATCTTCCTCGAAGTAATATTTGGTGCCCAGCAGGTGCCACACCGGGTGCTCTTCCAGGCTGAACCCGTGAACCCTGCCCTGGCGGGGCCAGTCGAGGCTGACCAGAAGCTGACAGGACTGGTGAACCAGGTCTTTAATCAGGGTGAGCTTTTCGAGCTTGGTCAGGTCTTTCCGCTTATCTAAGCCAAGATACCGCTCAATGTGCTGGTCATTGAGGCAAAAGGACTCTTCCCAGGGGCAATCGACGGTGGTGGCATAGGCCGCAAATATGAGGTGAAGACAGGCGGCGCGCAGGTCAAAGTTGGCCATAGCAAATTGTCCCTCCTGCTCATCCATGGGGATGAGGGGACGACTCTCGGGATTCACCGCCAGGCGAAACTGCATTCCCCCCTGCCCCCGATGAACCGGACGATGATAAACCAGCTTGCCATCTACATCCGTCTGCCAGGGAAGGGTTTGGCGCTGGGCCAAAACATTACAGGCTTCCCAAACCACCATGGAAGAGGCAAAGGGGTTCGTCTTGCCATTCAAAAAAATATTGGGGATGGCCGCTGGTAATAAACTGCTTTTACAGCGCCCCTTTTTGGCTTGCAGGGGGGCTAACGCCCCTACGTCGCAAGAGTCAACGCATCGGGGCACTTCTACATCTGGACAACCATCACACAGGGTGGGATCAATCCAATACCCATCCTTCTCTGCCTCTGGTTGGGACTTTATTGCCCCCGTAGGGCACTGAGGTTGGCAACTATCGCAAACGATACAATCTTCTTTAATTGTGTAAACCATAAGTATTGAAAAACCACACTACTACCCATTCGATGTAAGAGGATATTGTCATCGTTTCAAGACTTAATAGAGCTTTTCCCTTGAATAGCTAAAGATTTTGTCATGCTTGAAACAAAACTAGTTGGCGAACCTCTACTCCGTTCCCGCTCATTAACAAATATCAAACTTGACCCTGGATTTTTATGTAAATGGTCACGTTTTAATGATTATTTTATTTTTCTGAAATAAGGTCCGATACAGACATTTAGCAGGCAAAAAATGTTATCCAATTTACGCTTTTAAAACCTTGAAAATCAGAAAACTCCAACTTCAAGACATTTCCGCGATGGATATACAGAAAACTTTACCCTTATTTATCTTTGGTCACGGAAGAAAAAGTGTGACTCTCCCAGGACCGTTGCACGGGAAATGATTCAGGGATTTTTGTGTTATTTTCTCGCCCTGTATTTTATGGGAGGCTCCGGGAAATCTTTGCGATTTTTCCGCCCATGGCAAAACGAGATTGTGCAAATTGCGACAGGTTGATATAGAAATCGCTATCGAAAGCATAGAGATTCTCGTTGCGATCAGGTACGCGTTTGATGAATTTTAGATGCCCCAGTTTCCCACTGTTCAAGGTTCAACCCTGGCGATGTGCTTCATTCGAGTGAAATCCGCTGTAGCATTTCTTGAAAAGGTTTGAGTTGCCCATAGAAGGGTGGAACCTTCCAGGAGGGAGTCTGTTCACACCCGTTTGCCTGGCCAATGTCCCGATTAAGATCGCTCGCTCCTGGCTATTGCCGAATGGTCTAAAAGCTACTGCAGGGCAGATAAATCCAGCTGCTCAAACCTCTGGAAAAAGGACAGCAGTTGCCGCCGTATCTGTTCAACGCCGCCAGGCACGTTGGATTCTACGTTAAGGGGCAATACCGGGTCGTGGAGCGACAGCCGCAGCAGGAACCAACCGTCTTCTGCAGCGGACTGGCACGATACCCTCACCCCTTCGTAGTTCTTGGGCACTATTTCCCATCCCGGTTGTCCCGCCGCGAACTCCTGCAGCCTGTCGATAACTTCCTGACCGTAGGGTTTGAAGTCCTGGACTTCGATTTTGAGACGGAATTCTGCACTTTCCGCCGGTTCCTGCAGGGCAGCGATGGAGTCTTGCAGAGACTTACCCTGCAATCTGGTATTGGCCAGTTCCACCAGCAGCTTGCTCACCAGGTAGGCTCCATCGTCCAGAAAGTAGTTCTCTTTCATAGCCCCATGGCCAGAGGTCTCGATCGCTAACCAGGACTCCTGCCCCTCGTTGTTGAGCCGAATCGACTCGTTGATGACGTTTTTGTAGCCCCGCTTGAACCGATGGTGAATGCCCCCCAGGTCCTGTTCGATAAACCGGGTTAACCCATCCGATGTGATGGAATCGGTCACAATAGCTGAGCCGGGATGCTCCTGCAGAACAATGGCGGCCATCATGGCGATGAGGCGGTTACGGTTGATGGCGTTGCCCTGGCCATCCACGGCGGCCCCACGATCTACATCGGTGTCAAAAATGATGCCGAAGTCTGCCTGGTGGGCTTTGACAGCATCACAAATGGACTGCATGGCCACTGCATTTTCAGGGTTGGGAATGTGGTTGGGGAAAGTGCCATCCGGTGCCAAAAACTGACTGCCAGTGGTATCTGCCCCCAGGGGCACCAGCACCTGGTCGGCAAAGAATCCGCCTGCACCGTTGCCCGCATCGACCACAATCTGCAGGCCCTTCAGGGGTTGGTCGCCATGGTTGGGATGGTTCACACCTTTGCGGATAGTCTGTACCAGTTGGTCTGCGTAAACCGAAATAAAATCACGGGACTCGATGCTGCCGGAAGACTCAGCGGAGGTAAACTTCCCCTGCCTGGCTCTGGCCAGGATGTCGGCAATATCCTGCTTTTCCAGCCCACCCTGGGGGGTAAAAAATTTGAGCCCGTTGCGGTTAAAGGGCAGGTGGCTGGCGGTCAGCATGATGGCCCCAGCACAGGTGTAGCCGGGGGTCACGGTGCTCATAAACATGGCGGGGGTGGAGGCCATGGCAAAGTCGTACACCCGGCAGCCGGTGGAGGCAATGCCTGCCATTACCGCCTGCATAAGAGTTGGCCCCGAGATGCGGCTGTCTTGTCCCACGGCAACGGTGATTGCTTCGGGAGATTTTTGGGCTTTGGCCGAAAGCCAGGCAATGAAAGCTTTTCCCAGGGTAGCGGCAATGTCAGGGGTGAGGTTAACGGGTTCACCCTCTACCCCCTCCAGGGCAACTCCACGAATATCGGACCCGTTTTGCAATTTTTCCCAGGCAAAATTTTCCATGATTCATCTCCCTTGCTGCGCCATGGCCAGACTATCGCGACTTTTGGCAAGTCTCGTGGGCTTTAAGGCTTTCTACAGCCTGGGGGAGCCTTTTGAGATTAGGCAGTAAGCTCGCGAAGCGTCGCCGGCGGCGTTAGGCCGTAGACAGAAGGCAGTAGGGCTATGTCCGTGCGTAGTCGGCAGCAGTTATGAATCCCCTACCGCAGATGCAGCAGGGAGTTGACTGAGCCGTTTTTCAATTTCGGCTTTTACCGCATCGGCGTTGGCGGGTAGATGGGTAGCAGGGTTGGCATGCTGGCTGTCTACCCCGGTCAGGGTGGACTCGTGATACTTAACCTTAAAGTCTGTAAACTTCAGTCCATGAGCAGTACTGACCACTACCGTGCGGTCAGTGGATTTAATCAACCCGCGATTAATCAGCTTGGTCAAAACAGCCAGGGCAACGCCCGTATGGGGGCAGGTAAACATACCCGTTAAGTCAGCCTGGGCGGCGGCGGCGGCGAGTTCATTTTCGGTGGCCTGCTCGACAATGCCGTCGGTTTCTTGGATGGCTTTGGTAGCTTTTGCGTAGCTGACCGGGTCGCCAATTCTGATGGCGCTGGCCAGGGTATCCTTAGCCGTGACGCTGATTTTTTCTTTAAAGCCGGTTTTGAAGGACTCATAAAAGGGGTTAGCCCGGGCCGCCTGGGCCGCTACGAGCCTTGGCATACGGTTAATGAGCCCTAGATCCATCATTAGCTTCAAGCCTTTATAGAGGGCACTGATATTGCCGAGGTTACCGACAGGAATAATGATCCAGTCAGGAACCTGCCAGTCAAACTGTTTGACAATTTCAATACCGACGGTTTTCTGGCCCTCGATGCGCAGGCTGTTCATGGAATTAGCCAAGTAAATGGAGTTGTCCTGGGTCACTTCTTGGACAATTTTCATGCATCCATCAAAGTCGGTATCCAGGGCAAGCACAAGGGCTCCATTGGCGACGGGTTGGATGAGTTGCGCGGTGCTGACTTTGCCCGCTGGTAAGAAAATGATGGCAGGAATCCCAGCGTAAGCCCCATAGGCGGCAAGGGCGGCACTGGTATCTCCCGTACTGGCACAGGCAACAGCTTTGACGGGGCTACCCTGGGCCATCATTTGTTTGACCACACTCACCAGCACGGTCATGCCCAGGTCTTTGAAGCTGCCGGTATGGCTGTTGCCGCAGAGTTTGATCCACAGGTCGGGCATCCCCAACTGCTTGCCTAATCTGTCGGCCCAGAACAGGTTGGTGTTGCCTTCAAACATACTGACGATGTTCTCATCGGCCAGGGAAGGAATGACCCACTCCCGCAGGCCCCAAACGCCACTACCGTAGGGCCATGAGGTGGTACCGACGCGGGCATCAAACAGGTGCTTCCACTGATCGGCACTGCGTTGCTTCAGCGGTTCCCGTTCGTGGTGTACCTCGAGCAGGCTGCCGCAGGAAGGGCAGGTATAAATCACGTCGAAGATCGAGTGCTTGGCAGAACAGCCGGCAATACAGCGAAAGTAAACGGTCTGGCCTTCTGTGGCTCGTTTGGACTCGGCAGCTGACAACATCCTTGTGGGTACCCGATAAATAGTAGTCAATTGATATTATCGGCGTAACCAGGACATGGGGCTAGTGGTTTTTATGGCCTGCCCGTGCCAGGGCAGCGTTGTAGACTTTTTCATTGGCCTGCACTGACGTTTGCAAATCCACGATGGGGTTGGGATAATCGACCCCAAGCTGCACATGGAAACGCTTTTGCTCTATGGGTTGGAGCGTCCAGGGGGTGTGGACTTTAGCGGCGGGTAAATCTTTTAACTCTGGTAGCCAGTGCTTCACGTAGGCCCCGTCGGGATCGTAGTCTTTAGCCTGTTTGGGGATGTTGAAGTAGCGGAAACCCCGGGCGTCGTTGCCGACCCCAGCGGTATAGTTCCAGTTGCCGTAGTTGCTGCATACGTCGTAGTCCACCAGCAGGGACTCGAACCACTCTGCCCCCATGCGCCAGTCGATGCCCAGGTTTTTGGTAAGAAAGCTGGCGACATTTTGCCTTCCCCGGTTGGACATGTAACCGGAAGCGGCAATTTCCCGCAGGTTTGCGTCGACCAGAGGAAAGCCGGTCATGCCCTGGCGCCAGGCTTCGAACCTATCCCAGTCTTGCTGCCATGGCACGGCAAGTTCCCGCAGGCCAGAAGGATGGAACACTGTGTTGCCGTGCTTGGTACAAATGAAGCGGAAGTAGTCTCGCCACAGCAGCTCAAATATTAGCCAGTAGGTCGAGTCGTTGCGTACCCGCTCTTGCTCGTACTGCTGAACGGTTTCAAAAACCCGACGGGGGGAGAGGCAGCCCAGGGCCAGCCACGGCGAGAGTTTTGAAGAATAGTCGGGGCCTAACATGCCGTTGCGCGTCTGCTTGTAAGATTTCAGGCCGTCCGTATCCCATAGGTAGTGCTGGAGGCGATCTAATCCGGCCCTTTCGCCTCCTTCAAAGGAGAGTACGGCCCGGTGATCATGCTTGGGTTCGGTAAGACCTAAATCTGCCAGGGAGGGAATCTCTCCTGCATCCACCGCTGGCAGGGGAGGGAGTTGCCGGGGGCGGAGGCAGGTTGAATCCACCGTACTGCTTTTTTCAACCCGCTTGCGAAACTGGGTGAAGACCCCGGGCAACTGAGGGATTTCGAAGGGTAGATTGTCGGGATGGTAGAGGGTAGCCCCCCAATAAACCTTGACCTGTACCCTGAGCTTGTCTAGCCGGGTTTTAAGGGCCTGTTCTACAGCCTGTTCCTCTACGGTGACTTCTTCGTGCCAATAAACCGCAGCAACATTTAATTCCTTTACCAGGGCAGGAATTACTGCTTCTGGTTTCCCCTGGCGGATGACCAGATCGCTACCCAGTCGACGGCAGGATTGGCGCAAGTCGGCCAGGCTTTGCAGCAAAAATTTGGCCCGGTAGGGTCCGGTTTTGGGAAAACCAAAGCTGGTTTGGGCAAAGTGGCGGGGGTCCAAACAGTAAAGCAGAACCATTTGCTGCTGCGTTGCCGCCTCGAAGAGGGGTTTGTGGTCATGAAGCCGCAGATCGTTACGGAACCAGATGAGAACAGTCATAGGTACATAAAGCTTACAGACCAGGGCGTTGCCCAGACACCCGAACTAAGGGTTTATTTGTTAGGCGAAAAATATTATTAAGTATTATAAAGAAATGTAAATCGTTTTATGCAGGAGCCCCATGACAGTTCAAGTAGGTGATCAGGCCCCCGATTTCACCCTTGCCGCTCAATCCGGCGATAATATTACCCTGAGCGGCTTTCGTGGCCAGAGAGCGGTAGTACTGTATTTCTATCCTAAGGATGACACCCCCGGTTGCACGGTGGAATCCTGTTCTTTTCGAGATAGCTATGAAGTCTTTAAGGATATCGGGGCTGAGGTGATCGGCATCAGCAGTGATTCTCCTGAGTCCCATCAAAAATTTGCCCAGAAGCACGGTTTACCCTTCACCCTGGTGAGTGATCCTGACTCAAGTGTGCGTAAGGCCTACGGGGTTCCTGCAACTCTGGGTTTGCTGCCGGGTCGGGTGACCTATGTGATTGATCGGGAAGGGGTTATCCGTCATATCTTTAATGCCCAGTTCAATCCGAAAGCCCATGTGGAAAACGCGTTGAAGGTATTGAAAAACCTTTAGGGATAACCATGGTCAGTCTTCCCAGATGACGGTAGCCTATCGATAGCAACCGAGGCAGAACTGATGGCTATCCAGACTCCCGATTGGGTTAAAGACGCGGTTTTTTACCAGATTTTCCCAGACCGGTTTGCCCGCACCCATCGCCATCTGGATGATCCGGCGATGGCTGTAGTTCTGGAACCCTGGGATGCACCTCCCACCCTGAACGGTTACAAGGGGGGAGACCTCTGGGGGGTGGCGGAGAACCTGGATTATCTGGTGGATTTGGGGATAACGGCGGTTTACTTTACGCCGATTTTTCAATCGGCCAGTAACCATCGGTACCACACCCATGATTACTACCGCATAGACCCCTTATTGGGGGGAGAAGAAGCCTTCGTCGAACTGCTGGAAACAGCCCATAGCAAAGGACTCAAGGTCGTTCTTGATGGCGTATTCAACCACAGCAGTCGGGGCTTCTTTTTCTTCAACGATGTGCTGGAGAATGGCCCTAATTCCCCTTGGCTGGACTGGTTTCGGGTGATTAACTGGCCCCTGTCGGCCTACGATGGAGAACTTGAGGCAAACTATTCGGGTTGGGTCGGTAACCGGGCCCTGCCGGTGTTTAACCACGACAATCCGGCAGCCCGGGAATACATCATGCGGGTAGGCGAGTACTGGATACGCCGAGGCATCGACGGTTGGCGGTTGGATGTGCCCTACGAGGTTAAAACGGAGGGGTTCTGGCAGGAGTTTCGCGATCGCGTCAAGGCCATTAACCCTGACGCCTACATTGTCGGTGAAATCTGGACGGATGCCCGGGAATGGCTGGACGGCACCCAATTTGATGGGGTCATGAACTACCTGTTCACCGGCCCGACCCTGGCCTTCGTGGCTGGGGACCGAGTTCGCCAGGACCTGGTGGAAGAACCCCACTATTTCCCCTACCCGGCCCTGGATGCGGAGGGATATGCCAGCAAAATTCAGCACCTGCTGCAGCTTTATCCCTGGCAGATCCAGCTCACTCAGCTAAATCTGCTGTCCAGCCACGATATTGCTCGCGCTCTATCGGTGGTGGGGGAAGACGAAGCCAGTGTGGTGCTGGCCACCCTGCTGTTGTTTACCTTCCCGGGGGCTCCCAGCATTTACTACGGGGACGAAGTGGGTCTGCCCGGAGAATTGGATCCGGATTGCCGCCGCACCTTCCCTCCTGAAAAAGATTGGAACCAGACCCTGCTGGAGATCCACAAAGCGTTGATCAGCTTGCGCCATCAGCATCCGGCATTGCGAACCGGCAATTATGAGGTACTCCATGCCGCCGATCACAGCTATGGATTTTCCCGCAGTTTGGATAAAGACACCCTCGTGGTTGCCATCAATGCCGCAGAAGTAACGCCGGTTTCCCTGGCCGTAGAAGCACTGCTGGGGGACACAACTGCCCTTACCCCGGTGTTCAGCTATGGGGCAGGGAAAATTGAGGATGGCAAACTGTCGCTACCGCCCCGTTCCGGTATGGTAGCTGCGGTGTCGGCTTGATACCTGTCGACTGCAAGTGGCCAGTCCAATAATCAATACCGCTTCTAAGAAACGATTGTCCGGAACGCATATTATCGTTTCGTCCAGGGCTGACCCAAGCCTTGGGACAATTGCTCAGGCCGAACGAAGTTCAGAGACTCTTCTAAGCCCTTCTCTACATGGACCATAGCGGTTCTGAAGAAAGCGTCCTACCAGGTTCCTCCCAGGGATTTTCTTAACTACACTTATCCAATTTGTTGCCGATAGGATTATTGAGTCGATGGACCAGTTAACCGGGTGATGGATCGAAGAATGCTAATGGTGACCCATACCCCTAACAGCCCCAGGGTCACAAAACCAGCGATAGGTCCAATGATTTCTGCTGGGGTAAAGGCGATACCCGCTGCCAGTTGACTGATGGTTTGGGCGGTAATCATGGGCAGCAGCATAATTTCCAGCACCAGCAGTGCCAGGGCGATTAAGTATCCCAGGGGAGAACGCCGCAGGATCAGCCATCCTGCCAGAAAGGTGGTGGGGGTGATCAGGCCCAGGTCCAGGGCATCGGTGACTCTGCCGGTATAGTAGCTGCCCAGGGTGGCTGGCGGCTGGTCTTGAACCAGGGCTGGCAGCAGCGGCGTCAGCCAAATGAACAGAGTGACACAACCGCTGGCGATCATAAAAATGGCAGGTCCTAATCGGGGGAGGCGAGACGAGGTTATGACAGTTAAATGCTGACGCTCAATGAACCGGAACGTCAACACAACGGCGTAGAGACTGGCGGAAAACAGGGCAATGTATACCAGCAGCAAACGGTTATAGACTACGCCGCCTAAGGCATAGCTGGCGTAGATGTAGAGAAAATAGACGAAGCTCCCCAGCAGCAGCAGCGTGCCCCGCAGGGAACCCCGCCAGTGCAAAAGCCCGCAAATGGCGAGTAACGGAATACCTATCCCCAACGTCACGGCATCGGCTCCCCGACTCCCGGCGCCCACGAATACTGTGTCGCGGTGGTAAAGCCCCTGTCCAAAAATCTCAACGGTTTGTCCCTGCAGGGTAGTGAAGGAGATAGGACCCGCCCCTCCCGGCAGGAAGAGACCGGCCCAGGTGGCGATGAGGGCTAACAGCATGATGAATGCTGCCAGCCAGAGAATGGGAGAGGACGGTTTTATCTTGCGCATTGTTCACACCGTAATGACGCCAGCAATCCCTAATACGGCTACTATCAGCCCCAAGACTCCTAATAAACCCAAATACTTAAGTTCTTCGCGCCAGTAGCGAAAGGCACTAAAAAACGAAAAGAACGAGAAGTAGAGCAGCAATAGAGGATCATTCTGGGAAAAAGCTTGAAACCCGAGAAATCCTAAAAACCCGAGAAATCCAAGCCATAAATTTGGATCGCGTCTATGCATGGTTTTGGGCCTCCTACTCGTTGGTCTGTTTGTTCCCTGATTATCGAAAGGTTGCCTCATCGATACATCGCTTCGTCAATAGTGGCGTGGAAAAAGTCCCCTTCGGATGCAAAGCGATCGCTGCCGAAATACCAACCACCTCGAATCTGGGTGGGAATGGTATAGCCACTGAAGGTCCCTTCTCCGTCCACGTAACCGCCGAAATCGACATAGTGGTGCTCAGCCCCTTCGGGGTTGCCCCACCGCTGGAATCGAAACTGCTCTACCCGCCCGTTGGGACTGAGGATGAAGTTGAGCTGAGTGGTTTCGCCGAGGTAGCTGAGGGTAGCCTGAACGTGGGTATCATCCACGGCGGTCCATTGGGCCTGCTGACAGAGTACGGATGGCAGCCAGATACATTCCCCCAGCATGCGGCCAATGGCGGAGCGGGTCACGTCCGGTCCTTCTTCCTGAACCACCGGTAACAGGCCCAGCAGCTTCCAGCGCATACCCCCCTCTCCATTTACCAGGCGATCCCAGCCTGAAAGGGGAATTCCTTTGACCCAGGTTGTGGCCTGCCAGATCATGCCTCGCTCCCAGCTAATCACCTCTTCAGCCCGGAAGGGTTGCCAGCCTTTGAGCTTGATGTCGCCATGCATTTTTAGCCGGACGGTTGAGGCGAGTCGGGTGCCGGGTGCGATCGCATGATGCAAATACCGCTGTGCCAACTCTGGCAGATGGGTATAGTCTTCCGGCTGGAAAACTTTCTCAGTGGATACAGCCTGCTGCCAGAGCTGCTTTAGAGATGGGTTCTTGTTAGTCATAAGCGAACCTCAAACGCACTACCAGCTGCCTTATGGCCTCTTTATGCCTCAACTAGAACCGCTTCAACAGGGCGACGGTAAGATTCCGGCATCGACTTTGCATAACCGATTCGCGATAGCAGCAGAGGTTGCTCGTTCTTAAGTCTCAGGTAATATTGTAATTTCTTTCTGACCTCCACTTCTTCGCAAGGCATATTTACATGGGCATGCTTGATGTTGAGAGCAGTGGCTGTAAGGACGACCCTTTCAAAGCTTCGCCCTACGTTAATCCAGGCTTCTTTATCGTTGGTTTGGGCAATAAACAAGGCCAGGCCTGATGACCCGTGAATCAACTTTTCACATTTTTTCGCTTCCCCATCAGGAGTGGCGAAGGTATTGAGAATAAATTTTCCCAACCACCTGGGAATGAACGGTAACCCCATGGAAGCAGAGTTTAGACCGTCACAGGTGGCCAGGGCATGCTTTTTACTAAATCGAATCCAGCTGATTAACTCGCTGACAAATGATTTATTGCGAAACTGTAGCCGGTTGCCCTCTTTCACGAATTCGATGATTGGCTCAATGTCCTTATCCTCAGTAAATAAGATGAATGAAACTTTATCCTGCCGGCTGGCCTGTCTGAGCTTCTCCAGGTCTTCTGCCGGAATTTCGCGGCCATCATACTGACTTCGCGTGGACTGTCGATTCTGAATAGCATTGAATAGCTCAGGATCAGATTCAACTTTTTCTTCGTTAAGGGTTACACGAATATGCTCTGCTTCCCCATCCCGGAGAAAACATTCAACCCTGGTACTAAAGCCCATGTGGTTTGCCGCAATTAAAAGATTTTCCAAGGCGCATCCCAGACTGATAAACAGAGCATGGTCATCCGGATCAACAACTGGAAGCCGGCGAGAATAATCGGGAAAAATCAGAATGGAATTCTCTTTGATGGCAAATTGCCACGGCTGGGTATTGTGGCCCGAGGGGGCCAGGGTAGCGTAATGAATGATTTCCTTAAATAGCTGTTCCATCGTTTAGTCCTCGGCAATGATTTATGGTTTTTTTCGAATTAGGCCCTATTAATTGCTACTCACCAGGGCCGTATCTCGGGCTAACCGACCGTCTTCCATATGCACAATGCGATCTGCAATGTCGAGGATGCGGTTGTCGTGGGTAACCAGCAGAATGGCGCAGTTCTGCTCTTTCGCCAACTGCTGCATGATATCCACCACATCCCGACCGGATTTGCTGTCCAGGGCCGCCGTGGGCTCATCCGCCAGCAGCAGTCGAGGTTCGCTGACCAGGGCACGGGCGATGGCAATCCGCTGCTTCTGCCCCCCCGACAGGTTATCGGGATAGTAATCCACCCGATCCCCAAGGCCCACCGCCTCCAGGATGGCTCTGGATCGATCCACCCGAGTTTCCAGAGCCAGGTCTTCATGGAGTCGCAGGGACATGCCCACATTTTGCTGGGCCGTCAGACAGGCCAGCAGGTTATGGGCCTGAAAGATAAAGCCAATCTCACTACGAATCTGCACCAGTTGCTGCTTAGTCGCGCCCAAGAGTTCCTGCCCCAGCACCTTGACGCTGCCGGATTGCAGCGATCGCAATCCCGCTATCAGCGTCAGCAACGTGGTTTTCCCGCTCCCGGAAGGACCCGTCAGCAGGACGATTTCCCCAGGGAAAATATCCAGGTCCACATCAAAGAGAACCGGCTTGCGAAGTTCGCCCTTGCCGAAGGCGTGGTTGAGTTGGCGGACAGAGACGATGGGAGGCATGGTTGAAGAGAGGTGGGTGGGGTTTACGGTTTACGGTGCAAGGTTCCGCCCTATAACCTGCACTTTGCACCGTTTAACCGCTTTCAAAACACATCGGCGGGGTCGGCGGAATGGAGTTTGCGCATGGAGATGGCGGCGGAGAGCATGCACATGGCGACGGTGGCGGTAAACACCTGCAGGGCGACGGCGGAGCGCATGGCCAGGGGGATTTTGGTTAAGAAGCCGAGCAGTTGGTACATGCCCAGGGAAACGCCGAAGCCGGGAATAAAGCCCAGCAGAGCGAGGATGGCCGCTTCCTGGAAGACCACCAGCAGCAGTCGGCGGTCGGAGTAGCCCATGGCTTTGAGGGTGGCGTATTCCGGCAGGTGATCGTTGACATCGGAGTACAGCACCTGGTTGACGATGACAATGCCGACGATGAGGCCCATGATCGCCCCGAAGTTGAAGATGACTCCGGCGGCTTCGCTGGACCAAAAGGCCGTTTCCATCTGCACGAACTCTTCGGGGGTGAGCACTTTTACTTCTTCCGGCAATTGTTCGGTCAGGGTCTGGCGCACGGTTTCAGGGTCAGCTCCGGGCTCCAGGGTGATGGCCCCCAGGTTGGCCTGGCTCAGGTTGGGAACCCCCATTAGACGCAGGTAGTTCAGGTCGCTGGTGATCAGGTGGCCCTGGGTGAAGATGCTGCTGCCCAGGGTAAACAGCCCTTCCACCTTGATCCGATGGCCTGAAAGCTCAGTGGTGACGGGTTGACCGTGCTCCAGGGATTCCGCTACGGGACCGATGCGGGGCTGGGCTTTGGTGTCCAGCAGCACCACGTTGGGCAGCTTAATCTCATCCAGGTGGGCATCGACACCCGGTAGGTCCAGCACCGGTTGTTCCGGATCAAAGGCCAGCAGTATGATATCTGTACTTTCACCGGTCCAGGGGTTAATCCAGGATCCCCCTCCCATATAAAAGGGCGCGACGGCATCGACGCCAGGCACCGCATCGGCCTGATACACCAGTCGCTGGGAGAAGGTTTCCCCCATGTACAGGGCCTTGGTTCGTTGGCTCAACAACACCAGATCAGCCCGCAGGTGCTTATGGACGTAGGTGGAGCCCTCCAGCAGCATGTCCTGGAAGCCCAGCATGGTGAAAATCAAAATGTCGGCGAAGGCGACTCCCGTGATGGCCACCAACAGACGCACCTTTTGGTGGCTGAGCTGGGTCCAGCCCAGGGGGGGCTCCTGGCGGCAGCGCTTGATTAGGGATTTAACAGCAAAGGGGTTCATGGTGTGCCCGAAGAAACATCCGACGTCAAGTCAATGGTGATGCGCACTTGCAGGTTCGTGAGGGTGTCCACCCGGGCGTTATCCTCCGAGTCGATGGGAATTTTGACCTCAACCACCCGAGCATCTTGGGCGGCGGCGGGGTCGGCATCGAGCACGTCCTGTTTGTTGATTTGCATGCCCACATGGTCGACGGTGCCGTGGATTTCTCCCTCAAAGCCGCCGTGTTCGCTGATGATGGTGGCCCGTTGCCCCGGCTGGATCAGCCCCACATCGGTTTCGTAGACTTCTGCGATCGCAACCATCTGATTCGTGCGGCCCAGCTCCACAATGCCGGCGCTGGTGTTGACTTGCTCACCGACTCGGGTGTTGATTTTTAAGATCTGCCCCGCGACAGGGACTCGCACATA
The DNA here is from genome assembly GCA_964590465.1 of uncultured bacterium. GTDB lineage: Bacteria > Cyanobacteriota > Cyanobacteriia > Phormidesmidales > Phormidesmidaceae > CAZPYG01. The sequence continues at coordinate 43,395 of CAZPYG010000027.1, forward strand.
AAAGTCATCCAGCTCAGCTTCAATGCGCTGCACCTGGGCCATGGCGTGATCCAGCTCTGCCTGGGCTGCCTGCCGGTCTACCGGGCGCACTTCCCGCAGTTCGGCAAGTCGGGCCTGCTCCTGCTGGATGCGTTCTTGCAGGGTAAGCACGGTGTTGTCGAGCTGGGCTCTGGCTTCCTGCACATCTGCCCGAGCGGTTTCAAGGCGTTCCCGGTGGTCATCCAGGGTCACCGACTCAATCGCTCCGGCCTGGTGCAGCTGCTGGTAGCGCTGGTAGGTTTGCTCGGCATTGCGCAACTCGGCCTCGGCTCGGGTGATGGCGGCCTGGCGTTCGGTGGTTTCGGTGAGCAGCTGGGCCTCTAGCTGTTTGATGGTGGACTGCTGGGCCGCGATATCGGCTAGCTTGGCGTCGCCCGCCTGAATTTGGGCCAGCCGGGCCTGAAAAATCGCCACGTTGCGCTGGGCTTCGCTCAATTCGGCCTGTTTCTTATCCATCCCCTGCAAAACGGCGATCACCTGCCCGGCTTCGACCCAGTCTCCTTCCTCAACCTGAAGCTGGTTCACCCGGCTATCCTGGGCGTTGGCCACGGAGAGTTTAATCACCTCGCCCTGGGGTTCCAGTCGTCCCAGGGCAGTAACGGCTTCAGTGGGGGCAACCTCCACCGGGGGCGGCGGGGATGAGGCGCGATCGCGGATTTGCGACACGACGAAAACGGTACCGGCGGTACCCAGCACCAAAATCGCCGCCGTCCCTGCAATCCAGTGGCGTGCCTGGGGTGGGAGATGCAGAATATCAGTCATGGCGTCAACCTTCTGAAAGGTGTGATGCGACATCTAGCTCGAACTCATTAGCCCAAACTGGGAAACGTCGTCAGGGCCAGGTCGGGATAGGGGTAGTATTGATTTTATTGACGTTTTAGGCCGTCTGCTCTCATCCTAAGGTAGAGTAATTGTACTTAGCCAAAATGATCACAAGTCTTAGTGCTTGTTCTCTACAGGCCTGAGGTTCAGTTTCCAGGTTGGTAGCAGCGTAAACCGTTCACCCAGGGTCTTACCCTGCACGGGAAGGGTTGCTGCTCTCCGGCATTGAAGCACCGAGGTAAATGCCATGGAACGGGATCAGCTATTACGCAATTACGCTGCCGGAGGGCGCGACTTCAGCAGGGCCAGCCTGAGCGGTCTGGATTTAGCCGCCACCAAGCTGAGCAGCATTAATTTAATTCGCGCAGACCTGTCGGGGACGATTCTCAAGGCGGCCAATTTAAGCGGTGCCTTTCTGGTCATGGCCAATCTGCAGGGGGCCGATCTACAAAGCGCCACCCTGGTCATGGCAAATTTAAGTGGGGCAAATTTGCAGGGGGCAAATCTCAGCCGGGCGAATCTCTGCGAAGCCGTTCTCACGGGCACCCTGCTGACGAACAGTAACCTCTCTGCTGCCACCCTGCAGGGGGCCATTCTGGCCGGGGCCAATTTAACCGGGGCAAATCTGCGCCAGGCTGACCTACGGGGGGCTAACCTCTATGGGGCCGACCTGCAAAATGCCGACCTCAGCCAGGCGAACCTGACCCGCGCCAACCTGCGGGAGGCCAATCTGACCGGGGCAACTTTGCCCGAGGGCGAACTCCAGGGAACCCCCAAACGTTAGCGCCCATTGTTGTGCAAGGCAGGCAATCACCATGGATACCGCCGAACTGCTCAAACGCTATGCCGCCGGGGAACGCCAGTTTCCCGACACTGACCTGACTGGGGCCAGTCTCTTCCGGGCGGAACTGCCAGGGATTAATCTCTGCCGGGCTAACCTGATTGGCGCGAATCTCAGCGGTGCTGATCTGGCCGGAGCTGACCTCAGTCAGGCTTCCCTGATTGCCGTTAACCTCAGCGGTGCCAATCTACAGTCCGCCCACCTGATTGAAGCGGAGCTGATTGGGGCGAATCTGGGGGGCGCAAAACTGGGCAAGGCCAACCTGACTAACACCACCCTCAACGGCGCAAATCTCAGTTCCGCGAATTTGAGTGGAGCCAACTGCAGCGGCGCATCTTTGGCCCGGGCAAATTTGGCGGGCATTGTCTTGAGTTCGGCCTGCCTCCAGAATGCCGACCTATCCGGTACCAATTTGAACCATGCCAGCCTGTTAGGGACGAACCTGCACGGGGCCAACCTGACCGGGGCTAACCTGGTGGGGGCCAATTTAGATCAGGCCATCCTGCTCAACGCCGTTCTCACCAACGCCAATCTCAAAGGGGCGAATATGACTGATGTTGACTGACGCTGTTTCCCATCCGCAGCATTATTGCCGTGCAGGTTAACGCCGTCGAACCCATCGTTGCCCCCAGCTATCGCCTCATTCCCAGAACTACGGAAGCTTCTCAAATCCAGGGGGCGATGCGCACCTATGGAGTTGTTCAGGAATTGCCTGACCATAAACAGCACGGGTAACGCCGCAAACAAACCAATCACCCGCCTAGAGTATCGGAACACTCCAGGCGGGTGATTTAGAGATATGGAATATTGCCTCAGGCTGCAGAACGCCGGGGACGCTTGCGCTCTGACTTTTTCTTGTAGCCAATGGCCTGGGCTTCGTCGCTGTCATTGCCAAACACGCCCCGCACCAGCTCTTTCATGGCAAGAATGTTGTTGTGGAACTCCCACTCGGCCAGGCGGGCTTTATCGGCAGCGGCTTTGGCCCGCACCATGGTTTCAGCTTCTTCATCCTGGGCGGCAATCATATCGTCGTAAGCGCTTTGTAACCCTTCGGGGGTGATTTCGGGACGACTCGACGGATAGTTAGATACGGTGCGCAGACCGCGCAAAGAGTCAATATCCTGGTCAAGGTAGTGGGGTCGCAAGCGTCGGCTTGTGTCTGTACTGGGCATCTTGTGTGCTCCGTAATGGATTTGGAAAAGAACTATCGAGGCAGCGTCGTGGCTGGGGAGGCTCGCCCTTCGCTGAAAGTAATGTGCCCGTGCTGCCGGGCAACCCGGAAAAACCCAAAAAGCTTTACAAAAGGAACATTAACAGGCGCTGCTGCATGAAGTGGCGATGATGGTGAAGCAAGTACACCCGGTGACTTGCCTGGCGATGGCCTGTACTTGCCTGGCGATGGTCTGTACTTGCTTGGCGATGGCCTGTACTTATCAATCACCCCCCGGTGATTGCCTGTTACCGAGGCGTACTTACTTATCACAATCCGTAGTGTGGACACTGCCACTCGTGTCAAGGTGAACTTGAATGGTATCTGCGACCGGCGTAGGATGCGTTATCGGCCCACCAACCCCCGTAAAGCTCCACAAACTCTAACTTTGGGCCGTAACGCATCGCTTACGGTATTGGGCTTCTCGCTCGACGCAAACGGTGCGTTCCGGTCAGAGCAGGGGGCTTTGCTCCATCGCCCGGTGAATCTGAGGCCGGGACACACCTTACCTATAACTATAGTGGACCCCAAAAACTGGACAGGTAGCTAAGCTCTGAACCACTCAAAAAAT
>CAZPYG010000028.1:0-46646 GCA_964590465.1 uncultured bacterium
CTTGTTCCCAGGCAGGGGTTGCTCAGTTCATCGTAGTCAGCGGTGGTAGGCCCATGAACGAGCTATAGTCTAAGCTGAATTTGACCTAACCATGGGTTCGTAAGGCCGTATTTTTCCGTAATCAAGAATTTCCTGTGCTGTGCTGGGTTGACTTACTCCAACCCAGAGGTTCTGGCCCAAAGCTGCTCGATAAATTGTCTCAAGAGCTGCTGGGCCCTCTGCCGGGAGTCCAACGGAGCTGTTTTAGCACGCTCTATGGAAACCACCAGAGGCAGCACATCAGTGTCCAGGGCGAGGCGGAATTGACTGACTGGCCACAGTAAATCTGGTCCATCGGTCAATGGTTCAATGTTCTGTACATTGGCGGTCTCGCCCGCAACCGTCTGGCAGCCCCCATGCTCCGCCAGATAGGGACCGTTGTAAACGATTACCATTGGCCGTAACCAGCACAGTTGGCGTTCTTCGATAACCTGAATCACCTCCCCGTAGAGGTGAGTGTGGTCACAATCTAGACAGACGATTTGATGGGGGGCAAACACAGGCTGGATATATGCGTTTAGGGTAGGGTTATTGCTGTACCAAAGCTAGCATGAAGTTTTATGATGTTGGTGAAGGGGATAGACCAGGTCCAGCTCGGGATCTGTAGTTTTCTCTATAGGGACTATTCCTGGCTTGCTAAAGAGGTTAAGGGATAGGGGTTTCAGCAAAAGGGAGCTGGAACTGCTTAAACGGTGTCAGCGGTAACGAAAGAGGTAGTGTTGTGTCAGTTGAAACAATTGAACGGAGTTCTACATCTACAATTCGCAAACCGGCCCCGCGCTATCGTGTCTTACTCCATAACGACGAGTTCAATTCAATGGAGTATGTCGTTGAGTCACTGCTTAAAGTTGTCCCGAGCTTAACCATGCCTCAGGCCGTGGATATTATGATGCAGGCCCATACCGCCGGGGTGGCCCTCGTCATTACCTGCGCGTTGGAACATGCTGAATTTTATAGCGAAGGGCTGCGAAACCTGGGGTTAACCAGCACCATCGAACCCGATGAATAAAGCCTGATTCGGCATGAAACTCAAATCTGCCTGGCTGCAGCGGCTCTCACCCTTACAACTGGCGTTCAGTTTGGCCGGTTTCAACGGCAGATTAACGGGGGGCAACCCGTCTGGACGCCCGTGCCATTAAAACTTGCTGCGCACTGATGAAGGGTTCTCCCGATTGAGGTTGGCGCTGCCGATAGGTGCCATCAGGCATCATGTCCCAGGCCTGCCGGTTGTCTTCTAGATAAAGTTTTAAGATGGCTTTGAGTTCTTCCTTGAGAGAGGCTTCCTCCACTGGAATGACGGCTTCAACTCGGCGGTCTAGGTTTCTGGGCATCCAATCGGCACTACCCATTAAAATCACCTCTTTGCCCCCACTGTGAAAATAAAACAAACGAGAATGCTCTAGAAAACGACCGATAATACTCACGACTCGAATATTCTGGCTTACATCCTTCAGACCGGGGCGCAAACAACAAATGCCCCTGACAATCAAATCGATTGAGACCCCCGCTTGGGAAGCTTGGTAGAGTTGGGTAATTAAAGCGGGATCAACTAAGGAATTCATCTTGGCAACAATCCGAGCCTCTTGGCCTTGCCTGGCCAGGTCAATTTCTCGCTCAATCAGTTCAGATAGTTTTTGCCGTAAGGTCAAAGGAGCTACTAGCAGTTTTCTATAGGCATGTTGGCGAGAATAGCCGGTCAGGTAGTTAAACAGATCGGTAACATCAGCACCAATGTCATCCCTGCCGCTCAGAAGTCCCAAATCCGTATAAAATCGAGCGGTTTTCGGATTATAGTTACCGGTACCTACATGACAATAGCGGCGAATGTGTTTCCCCTCACGCCGCACTACAAGCATGATTTTGGTGTGAGTTTTAAGGCCAACCAGTCCATAAACAACATGTACGCCAGCTTTTTCAAGCTTACGCGCCCAATTGATATTGTTCTCCTCATCAAACCGGGCTTTAAGTTCCACCAAAACGGCAACCTGCTTGCCGTTTTCTGCGGCCGAAATCAAAGACGAAATAATTGGAGAGTCCCCTGACGTTCGATATAACGTCATTTTGATAGCTAGCACATGGGGATCATGGGCGGCCTGAGTGATAAATCGTTGTACGGTCGCCTTAAAGGAATGGTAGGGATGGTGTAATAACTGATCGTGGTGGCGAAGCAGAGCAAACAAGTCTTCGGCATTTTCTTGGGTCGAATCGGCCTCTTCCACGCGAGGTGGGCTGAGCAGCTCGATAGCAGGCGGTACCGTTGGAGTCCAATCTGGCAGCTTTAGTTCCGGTAACGGCAAATTTGTTAGGGCGATTAAATCCCCTAAGCCCAACAGACCGGGAATGTCGTATACATCAGACTCGGTGAGTTCCATCTCCTGCATCAGTACTTGACGGACTGATGCGGGGGTGAAGGCTTGAATTTCCATGCGCACGGCAGATCCTCCCAACCGCCGTTTTCGCAGTTCCTGTTCAATGGCCAACATTAAGTCATCTGCTTCATCTTCTTCAACGGCTAAATCAGCATTGCGGGTAATGCGAAAGACATAGTACTCTTCAATCTCCATGCCTGGGAAAAGATGTTCAAGGTTGTGGGCAATGACCTGTTCCAGCGGAATGCCCAGCCAATGGCAGGGCCTAGCGGCCTCAAGATCCATGATGGCTTCGGGCAGTGTGACAAATCGTGGTAAAACCCGTGGTACCTTGACTCTGGCAAAATGCTGTTGATCGGCTTGGATATCCCTGACAACGACTGCCAGATTAAGACTTAGGTTTGAGATATACGGGAAGGGATGGCCCGGATCGACGGCGAGGGGAGTCAACACGGGGAAAATTTGCTCTTCAAAGTAGCCTTGTAAATAAACCCGTTGATTCTCACTCAGGTCAGCGTAGTTAAGCAAATAAATCCCCTGATGCGCCAGTGGCAGACGTATTTTGTCCTCAAAGGCTTGATGTTGCTGAGTCACCATCGGCCTTAGAGTTTCGCTAATGGCCTGAAGGTGTTCCGCCGGCGAAAACCCTTCCGGTGTACGGTGATTGACCTGAGCCTCGATCTGTTGCTTCAGGGCGGCTACCCGCACCATAAAATATTCATCCAGATTCGAGCTAAAGATTGCAAGAAACTTGAGCGTTTCCAGGAGGGGAGTCCGACTATCCAGGGCTTCATGCAATACGCGCCGATTGAATTCCAGCCAACTCAATTCCCGGCTAATAAAATATTCAGGGTCATGCAGAAGGCGAATGATCTTCCCTGAAGAATGCTCTGGAGTGGCCATAGGGGACTGCTACTTTCTCACCAACATTACAGTTTTTCCCAAAAGAAAAGAGAAGGGTAGAACTGCGCCAGTTCCTGCCCACGACCAAGCTTTGATGTCACGGCAGACGAAGCTCGCTCCCTAATACCTGACGAATGTCCTGTGATGGTTCTTAACCATAAGTTAAATATATTAACCTGATCTCTGGTTTCAAAAAACCCCATACCCTCATTAGGACATCATGAGTACGTTCGGGGTTTGGTTTTGGGGCTCCATGGTTCAGATGGGACAACACATAGAATGGCTATGGAGTTAACTTTAAAACCATGAAAAAACGCGGGCCGATGATTCGAACCCGCGCCTGTCAATAACCTGGGATTTCCGCCATGACTAACCTATCGCCGGGGTAGCCATGGGGTAACCTAACGATGGTCTATTGGCGCTGCTTAAAGGAGGCCAACCATTCCCGCAATTGATCCGCGGCGACATCACGACCGCCCAGACCAAAGGCAATGGCAATAGCGACTGCGATCGCCCCAAGCAGTAAACCGAAGGCCAGGTTAACAATATCGGGAGCAACTCCCATCTGCTGCAGGGCCATGGCACCTACGAAGATGATGATAGAAATCCGGGCCGCCTGGGCTAAGATTTTCGCCTGACCGCTTCCCATGGAGTTAACCAGGCGAAACGCTAAATTGGCCAGGTAGAGGCCCACGGCAAACACCACCAGACCACTCAGAATACGAGTACCAACGCGTAAAATTGCCCGGACAATTTGCGTCAGTCCTTCAAAGTCGAGAATTTCAGTTGCCGCAACAGCCCCAAACAGGACAATGGCGATCAACGCAATGATGCCGACAATCTCTGAAGGAGTGCGTCCGGGAGTGTGCACCGTCGAAACAGGTCTACCCTCAGCATCTAGACTGGGCTGTACTGGAGTTGAGGGAGAAGGTTGGGTTCCCAGTTCGGGGAGCCCCAGAACAGTCATGATGTTGTCAAATCCGGCTCCCTGCAACAGGTTTGTGACCAGGTCAGCAACGAACTTCCCGACAAAGTAAGCGGCGACCAGCACTAATGCTGCCACAATAATTTGGGGAATCGCCGCCAGGATGCGCTCTAGCATCAAAATGGCAGGCCCCGAAACAGCCTCAATATCCAGCTCATTGAGGGCCGCAATCACAGCGGGAATTAATACCAGGACATAGGCGGTGGTTCCGGTTAGGCTGGAGAGAGAAATTCCTTCCTGGTCGGTCGCCCTGAGGCCAAACCGGGTGCCGAGTCGATCGGCCCCGGCTGCAATCAATAAATTGGTGACAACACCACGCACAATGCGAGCTACAACCCAGCCGATGGCCAGTATGATTGCTGCGGTGACAATTCGAGGAATAGCCTGCAAGAACTGATCAATCAGTCCTTCGACAGGAGCTAATAAACCCGGTATTTCCAGGGCACTCAGAATCAGAGGAACAAACAGGAGCAGAATAAACCAATAAAGGATATTACCGATGGTTTCATTCAGCAGGAACGGAGATGTTCCCGGTTCCATCCCTGTTTGCTCGGCCAGACGGTCATCTAAATTGAACCGAGATAGCCCTGATATAACCAGGGATTTCACCACCGTTGCTGTGATCCAGGCAACCGCCAGTAACAGAAGTGCCCCACCAATCCGAGGAAGGTAAGCAAAAATCTGGTCGAGGAAATTGTTTAGCGGCGCAGAGACGGCTTCAAGATTGAGGGCATTGAGAGAAGCTACAATGGCAAATAGAAAAATTACCCAGTAGACAACTGAAGAAACCCACTTCTCAACGGGGACATCCCGATCAGGGTCCTGCCCCATAGCCCAATTCGCAATCCGGTCATCCAGTTGGGTGCGGTGCAAAAGGTTCTTAATGGCCAAGGCAACTAGGGTGGCAATTATCCAACCTAGCAGTAGTAGGACAATGGCCCACACCAAACTTGGAAGAAACTGTCCAAGTTGGCCAGAGACCTCATCGACAAATCGGTTAACGTTTTCTGTCTGTCCCAAATACCAGCCCGACGGGGGCGTCAGCCGGATGGGAGGGGGGAAATAAAGAAATGGCATTGTCATAATTTGACTTCGAAAGGCGTCCTGATAGGCTTAAGGGCATAATTTAGGGGCCAAGCTTGTGCATCACCGGCCTGTAACCTTAGCCCAGTACAGCCTAAAAGGAAAAAGCTGATTAAGCCAAGAAAACTTTTATGTCTCAGCGATGCTACTGTCCTTAGTCATGCAGGGGGAGAGCCTGTTAAACACTTAAGCCCGGTGAAATCTCCCAAAAACTAGCAATTACAGTCTTGTTTTACCAGATTTTCGCCACAATTCTGCATTAATGCCATCACATGGCAACATATATCTTTCTGAGTTACCGCTATGAAAGACCGAAGAATCTATGAACAGGGAATTGTCATTAACGCAAAATCTACTGAGGTCGAGCGGTGTATTATCGATCTGTCACTCATGCACCGTTGGTTAAATCCTGCGTTACGTTGTGAGCCTGTAGGGGAATGGAAAACCTCTGTAGGGGGCAAAAGTCGTTTCATTATTCAGGTTCCGTTTTTACAGCCCACCCTGACCAGCACGGTTGTGGAGCGAGACACAGGCCTTATCGTTTGGGCCTTTGAAGGTTTTTTTCGAGGGCAAGACCGCTGGGAATGTCAGCCGATTGCGGCAGGCACCTACCTGCTTAATCGTTTCGAGTTCGAGATTAAAAATCCCATCATACAGACAGGATTTAATTTTTTCGCAGCCCACTGGACTCAACGGGATATGCAAGCCCAACTCAAACGTCTAAAGCAAGTAGCTGAGAACCTCGAACATCGGTGTTAGGAGTTTTCTGTTTTCAGCCAGAGCGTATCCCGCATGGGCAAATTCATAATTGTGACGACGAACCAGCCTGTCATTCTCGTCCACACGGGAATCTAAACTATACAGGTGCGTCTATGGCAGTAGCGAGCAGTAATAAAAAAGCTACAGGCCCTTGACCTGCAGCTTAATCAAAAATACCTTACCTAAGAAGATAAACAAGGTTTTACTGTTAACTATGAGGATGTTGTTTGAGTAGCCAACATCTGCTTGAGCTTTTCAAGTTCATCAGCCCATCTAGGATCAGGTTGAGCCGAACTGCTGCTAGGCGCTGAAGTACTAGCTTTCTTACTGCTACCTTTACCTCGTTTTCCAGCACTCGCCCCTGCCTCTGGACTGTCATCACCACCTTTGCTACGGGGCAAGGCTTTTTCTACTTTGAGAGGCGAATCTTCTAACATTTGACCATTGAACTTTTCCACTATTTCATCGGCCTTTTCGTCACTTTTGACGGTAACAAACCCGAAACCACGACATTTTCCCGTCTTTTTATCAGATATTAACTTCACTGACACTAAGTCTTCACCGTATTCGGCAAAAACATTCTCAAAATCTTGTCGCTGTAGATCTTTTGAGAGATTTCCAACATAAAGACGAACAGACATTTCAGATACCTCTAGCGTTCCAACAAAAAAGGCGATCTAAACATGTGGGGTAGTAATGTACCCCATCAAGTATTTCCTCTAACATGAGATTCCGCCCTAATATTCCTCAGAATTGTAGAGAGACTAAAACCGATAGCAGCTCTCCACACTTCCTCACCGGAAAAAATAATGTAAACCCAAATTTAGTAATACACGTCGTCTGACCAAAACAAAACCACTCAGAAGCCAAGAACCTGACGATACTTTCCTTAGGTAACCATCGCCGGAATATCCTGGGCGTGCGGCTGATGTATCTATCTTAGCGGCTCGGTTTGAATTAAGTTTTCAATTACTCAAACCATTATTTAAAGTAACACGGGATTTGAAGTAGTACCAGTTAGTTCAAGGATTTCGTTCACTTTAAAGATAAAAACCAGCCCAACTGGACTGGTTCATTTGCTGTGTTGAGAGTAGGAGAACCTGACACCACTCATGCAGCCTGTGGCCACACAAATATGCACTGCAGGTGCTGGCATCGGATTTCTGTTAATTAATGTAACATTTCTCTTGGTGACCTGCAAGCTACTCCAGAGTTTTCTGGGCTCATCCTCCCGAAAAAATAATCCATACCCCCCAGAGGCTGACAGCGATGCCCAAGCCCGTGGTCCATTGGGGAGCATAGACCTGGTAAACCGGTTGCCCGGCTACCCGTATCGAGTTGAGGTCAATCCATAGTTTGCCTCCGGCCCGGCGTTGCCATCCCGAAATGGTCACCTGTCGACCAATCCATGAGGCTGGATGGGGTCTACGATGGGTCAATCCTTGCCACCAACTCAGGGGGGAGGTCGCTTGTAGCCTCAAAAGGCCTGTTTCCTCTTTTAAGAAAAGGTTTTGACAGAGGACATTCGGTGTACCTGCAGGGCCGACCAGTGTCCCTTGCAACGTTACAACACGACCGTTCATCGGCAGAGTCGGAGGACGGTCAAACAACCTTAAAGTCTCAGGGCTAGACAGGGGGGCTTGAGAAGAACGGTTTTCCGGGAAAAGACGATTGACCCGCATCAGCATTCCCATACCGAGACCAATCAGTAAGCCTCCCTGCAAAATGCTGTCGTCTTGATACAACCAGCTGACTTGCTGCCAGTTGAGTCGGTTCACCACTCCACCGATAAACCATAGGCTTAACGCAATGCCTCCCCCAACGACTAGCCCAATGACGGGACTATTCTGAAGAACGAGGTCTTGAACCGTAAGATGTGACCCTGGGTTCTCTGGCTGTTGTGCCCCTAGTTGATCCACCGTTAACCCAAGAGAAGGCTGATGCCAATGATTGGCCCACTGTTCCAGAAACAGTAGGCGTTCTCCAAAAATAGGATGGGAGTTGTTTGCTACTAACCAGTGGCGATAGCGGTTGAGGCAGTCTTCTGCAATTAACCGCGGCACACCAACATCGTCAAGGAAGCTGCCTGGGCTAACCGCTTGGTTGGGGCTGAGGGGCATCAGAACGTCCAAACTAACCAGAAGGGGATGGAGATACCCACGCCGGGTTACATCTTCTGAAATCCTCTGAGTTAAGTTCAGCAGTAATCGTTGATGGTGTTGTGGCTGACGGGTTATGAGTAAGGAGGTGCAATCGCAGTATTCTCCTCGCACTCGCGATAACCATAGTCCGAGCTTTCGCAGTAGCCAGAAAATTCCGTACAGAAAACTAGCGATTACCCCTGTCAGTACCTTGAGCCATTGCTTCTGTCTGCGATCTCCCCATTGAGACAGAGACCAGTATCCGCTGTAAAGCAGGAATAATAAAAAGCTCAACCCGCTCAGAACTGGCATATCCCAATTGGCGACGTGGGCCATTTCGTAGGCATATAAAGCCGTTAGCTCTTCATTATTTAAGGCATCCAGCAATCCTTGGCTGATCACAATTCGGGCGGTGCGGGGTGACCAACCGTAGCTAAAACTCAGGGGAATGGAATCTGGAATGAGCCTTAGTTCAGGCACTTGCCATTCCCTCTGGCGACAGACTCGGCGCATGAGTCTGAGCGCATCTGGACAATGGCTCTGCAGCTGACGGGTGGATAGGACATTTTGTTGATACAAAACCACTAACAACCGATCGAATAACCAGGGACTGGCCAGAGTCGTGAGCGCACCAAGGATGATGACCAGCCATAAATGGGGACGGTCGAAGGCTTCAAAGCCATTCAGCCTGATGGGCCAGCGAACAAGGCGAAGGGTATCATTGACCAACCTCAGGCTCTGATGAATTCCCCAGTGGATCAGCCACAGGGTTGCGATTGCCGTAACTCCCTGTACTAGCCATAAGCGATAGGGCTTATCAAGCTTCAGTCCTTTGGCGGGAGTGGTTCCCGAAGGGCGTTTCTGTCCCTGCTGAGGTTTTTGCTTTATCGTTGGTCCAATGGAAGCTTCTGGAGTAGATGGTGTTACCTGTACAGGTGGAACGGCCTTCCCTGCCATGCTGGGTTGCGCTGCCGCCGGAATTCCTGTCTGCTGGTTGAGCTGTTGATAGTGGAATAGGGATTGATGAGGTTCAGTCTCAGGAGCTTTATCAATCTCCGCTTCGCCCCTTGATGCACTATCGGCCATCGGTGTGAAGCCGGTGTCTCGTTCAGAGGAAGGAACTTGGGAGCCACGAAACGAGGTCCTTGAAGCTGGCGACAAAGGCTCTCCGAGTTCCTCCGGAGAAGGATCTAGAGGCACAAAACCACTCTTATCATGGGAACCAAAACTACTCTTATCCTCCGTTCCCAGGAAGTGATGACGCGAGGATGAATTGTTATCTTGTAATGCTTCATTGGACAACGGAAGTTTCGCCAAAGCTTGCTGAGCCCAATGGCGTATCTTTGGAGAAGGGTTGGTCAGCAGTTCCTGACATTTTTCCCGAGCCAGTTCTGCGTTTCCGGATAGCTGATAAACCTGAACCATCCCCATTCTGGCCTTGGTTTGAAAAGCTGGAGCCGATTGCTCAAGCTGCTGAAAAATTCTCAAAGCCGTATCGTAGTCCTTCGTTTTGAGCGCGACTACCCCTCGCGTTAACTCCTGCTGGGCGAATGCCACAGCATCTTCAGCAGGAGAGGAACCCTGCCCGCTACGAGAATCAGCATTTGAGTCTGATGGCTTAACCATAGCCCCACAAGGAAACGACTGAAGTTACAGGATAAAACAGGCAGTCAGCCTCACCGTAAAACGTAAAACTTACTCACCTTTGGATAAACCTACCCAGACAAATCGCACAATAACCCCATAAAATTTAAGAATAGTTAACAAATATGCTTAATGATTGCGGTCACTCTTTTCTCGGCTAGTTTTTTTGCCTGGTTTCTCAGCATGCTGGCTGGCGGAGGCAGTCCGTTTATCTTAATCCCTCTTATTTCCCTACTCCTTGGGGTTCAAGCCGTCGCTCCCATCATCACGATCGGACTGCTTGTGGGCAACACCCAGCGCAGTCTCTCCTTTTGGGAGCACATCGACTGGACTGTCACCGCCTGGTACGTCCCCGGTGCCACCATCGGTGCTGTGATTGGTTGCTACGGGCTTTCCCAGATTCATGCCGAGGGTTTTCAGGCTTTAGTGGGTATCGGTCTTCTGATCATGGCCATGAATTACGCGCTCGGTCAGAAAGAAACCCAGTTTTCAGTAAAGGCTTGGGCTTTCTTACCCGTTGCGCTGATTAACGCCATCGGCTCTGGCCTCATCGGCAGCACTGGCCCCATCATGAACCCGATGTACTTCAACTATGGTCTCGAGAAAGAGGCCATGATTGCTACCAAAGCCCTTAATAAGACAGTGCTCCACATTGTTAAGCTCACCGCCTACCTGTTGCTCGGCAATCTAAGCCTGGAATACCTGGCCTATGGACTCGTAATTGGTCTCGCGGCTATTCCCGCCAATTGGCTGGGTAAGCAGGTCTTGGCGAGTATCTCAGCGCAACAGTTTCGCCAACTTGTCTTCACCTTTGTCGCCTTCAGCGGCGTCTTCATGATGTGGCAACAACGCGCCTCCCTCGTGTTTTGGTAGACCGCTAACCATAATGCGAATCTTACGCTAGGGTCATTAAAGTCTAATTCTTTGTAGGTATTTGTAGGGGGTGGACACCGCCCACCAGCCTCCATCGCGGTTACATATCCAACAGTTTCTCAACCAACTCATACAGAGTTGGTTCCGCTTCCCCAGCCAACTGCCGGTCTTTCAAATCGCGTAATCCCTTAGCTAAGGGCACAGCTTGCTGCTTGTAATCCCGATGGGCAACCAGCATATCCTCAAAAATGGTCTGCTCAATCTCCAGTCGACTCTGGGCATCAGATATCGGCGTCTGATAGCCGCCGTCTTCAACCTCATACTTTAACAGAACGAACAAAGCATTACTGGTAGCCTTCAGATCTTCCTGCAGACGGCGAGCATCCAGATCAAGGCGGTCAAACCCCACCTGACCTGTAATCCGCAGCTCAATAATGGGTGCCAAATCAGTATCCTGGTTCCCCTCAACGGCCTGCTCAACAACATCGTAAGCCCTTTGGGTTAACTCCTCCAGACTCTCGCTGCCCTTGGCCTTTAGCTCTAGTCGAATGATGGGGCGCTGAAAATAGCCTTGTTGTAGCTGGGCGGATACGCCTTGGCCGTTCAACTCCACCAGATAGGCTCCCCGCTCGTAGCGGCTTTCCTCAATGTTGTTTGCCTCCAAGGAACCGGGGTTAAAGACCCAATCTTCCACCATATACTGCTTGTGGATGTGTCCCAACGCCAGATAATCCACTCCCGCTTCTTTCAGAGGCAACAGATCGGAATAACGTAGCGCCCCGGCATAGCGAGCAATCTGCCCCTCCAATCCATGGTGGAACATCAGGACCGTATGGTCTGGACCGGGCGGTAGTTGCTCTATCGCCTCAGCCAGTTGCTCGATGGCCCTGGGGGCAGCTGACCCATACCAGTTCGAACCGATCACCCGGACACCACAATCTAGGTCTATGTAGGCTCCAGAACGAGTTTCATTACACCAGGGATTAAGCAGTCCATTTCCCTGCTTGGGGTCATCTGGCTCCAAAAGTTGCACCAGACCCCACTCTGAGAGATATTTCAACCAACTCGTGCGAGTGCCGTACGGACGATTATCGTGGTTCCCTTCAATCGCCAGGACGGGAATACCTTCCTCCTGCAGAGCCTGAAGACCAACCTGGGCCTGATTTAAGGTCGCCGGCAGAATATTGCGATGCTCAAAGAGGTCTCCCGCAATTAGAACAAAGTCTACGGATTCTTCCAGAGCATACTGCTCAAGGGTGGTTTGAAAAGCCCGGAAAAAATCCTTCGTGCGTTCCGGGCTATTGTAGCGATCAAAGCCCAGATGAATATCCGCAATATGAAGGAATTTGGCCATTCTTACCTACCTGAGTAGCCGTAGCAGCTTTGTCCCATCCTACAGACTTTCATCAATTGAGGTAAGAATTCTCACTGATTTCTCGCTGTAGAGTGGGCTCTGCCAGCCCTGGCAAAGTGGGCCGAAAAGAGGAAGTACTACTCTATCAAACTAACCGAAAGCTTGATTATACGTAGGGTGCATCCCGGCCCTAGTTCACCTAGCCATGGGGCAAAGCTCCCTGCTCTGGACGGAACGCACCGTTTGCGGGAAGCGGGAAGCCCGATACCGTAAGCGGTGCATTAAGGCCCCAAGGCAGAGTCTATGGGGCTTTTCGCAAGTCTTCTGGCTGATAATGCACCCTACGCCGGTCGTAGATTCAGGCCGAAGTCTACCTTAACAAGGCTGAGTGGGCTCTGCTCAACAACCCTAGCCGAATTCTTACAGAAGTAGCCAAGCCGTTAAACCGTTGTTGACTCTGCCGCTAGCTCTTCCAGCCGCTCCTGCTGGTCCTGGCTGATGCAGGACTGAATCATATCTTCGATGTCACCCTCGAGCACAGGAGTCAGAGTAAAGTTCTGGTTCAGCCGATGATCGGTCGCCCGGTTGTCTTTGTAGTTATAGGTTCTGATCTTTTCGGAACGGGCACCTGTACCCACTTGAGAACGACGCATGGAGGTAACCGCTTCCTGCTGCTCCCGGAGCTTCATTTCGTAGAGCTTCGCCCGTAGAATCTGCATGGCGCGCTCCCGGTTTTGGAGCTGAGACCGTTCCTCCGTACAGAAAATCCGAATTCCCGTGGGCTTATGAAACAGGTCAACCGCCGTTTCCACCTTGTTGACATTCTGTCCGCCAGCACCGCCAGACCGTGCCGTCGATAACTCAATGTCCTTTGGGTCGATGTCGACTTCTACATCGTCCACTTCGGGCATAACAGCAACCGTCGCTGTGGAGGTATGAACTCGTCCACCTGCCTCAGTCACTGGCACCCGCTGTACTCGGTGAACCCCTGCTTCAAACTTGAGCTTGCTGTAAACCTGGTTCCCAATAATTTCCAGAATAGCTTCCTTGAAGCCACCCATGTCTGCAGGAGACTCGCTCAGTAACTTTACCCGCCAACCCTGGGTTTCGGCATAGCGGGAATACATCCTGACTAAATCCCCAGCCCAGATGCTGGCTTCGTCTCCGCCTGTCCCGGCCCGGACCTCAAGCATGATACTTTTTTCGTCGTTGGGATCCTTGGGCAGTAAAAGAACTTTGAGGCGGTTCTCTAATCGTTCAAGCTGTTGCTCAAGCTCTTCCACTTCAAGAGACGCCATCTCCCGCATTTCGGGATCGCCCTGGGCTTCCTTATAGACTTCCTTAGCGCCAGCCAGTTCGCCTACAGCTTCTTTCCACTGGTGGTAAGTTAAGACCGTATCTTCCAGAGAAGAGCGGGTCTTAGCAATGCGCTGAAACTCATCCGGGTCTTGAGCAACATCAGGATCTGCCATTCGTCGGGTCAGTTCCTGAAATGTTTGCTCAACCGAATTTAGTTTATCAATCAGATAAGCTTCAGCCATCGCTCCAACCCTTTGCCACCAAACACATTGAGGAAATGATTGTCCCCACTACTAACCTAAGGTTAACCCAGGCGGCAGGGTTATGAATTACCCTCTTCAGATTCGGATGCGGCGCTGGTATCGGCCATGCCGTACTTACGCATGAAGCGTTCCACCCGACCCTCAGTGTCAATAATCTTCTGAGTACCGGTATAGAAGGGATGGTTGCCAGACCAAACATCTACAGACAGCTCGGGTTTGGTAGACCCAACGGTCATTACTTCTTTTCCATCGCAGTAGACCTTGGCTTCAGGGTACCAGGTGGGATGAATATCAGACTTAGGCATGACTCAAATTAATAGTGAGACAACAGTAGTACGTTGAACTAAACCTCGTCCAAGTCAAAAAATAGAGTTTTACCTGTGGAAAATATCTAGATCTCGAGCCGGACCTGATATGAGGCTGGTGGGTAGTGCCCACCTTACAACAGCAACAAAACCAAAGGGGAGGTTCGTTGCCAAATTAACGTTTGGAAAACTGGGGAGCTTTCCGAGCTTTCTTGAGACCGTACTTCTTACGTTCTTTAGAACGAGGATCACGGGTCAGGTAGCCCTCAACTTTTAGAGGCTTCCGGTTTTCGGGATCCAATTCGCAAAGAGCACGAGCGACACCCAACTTAATGGCATCGGCCTGGCCGGTGAGGCCGCCACCTTTGACATTGACGAGAATGTCGTAGTCATTCTCCAAGCCCAGTGCTTCCAGCGGCGCTTTAGTCGCGGTCAGGTAAGAGGGATTGAATTGTAGGTAATCTTCACCCTCCCGTTTGTTGATGGTGAGCTGCCCACTGCCAGGAACTAAACGAACCCGTGCAATGGACTTTTTGCGGCGTCCAGTGCCCCAGTAAACTACCCGTTCTGACTGATCAGTGGCCTGCATTACTTAACTTCTCCTGGAATGGTTTGAACAATATGCTCTTGGGGGTTTTGCGCCTGGTGGGGATGCTCGGGTCCAGCGTAAACCTTGAGCTTGGTGAACTGCTTGCGACCCAGGCTATTCTTGGGCAGCATTCCTTTCACGGCCTGCTCAACAATCCGCTCAGGAATCCGAGCCTGCAGTTGAGCGAAGGTCTCAGTCTTCATCCCCCCAGGACGACCGGAATGACGGCGGTACAGCTTCTGGCTGTCTTTTCTACCGGTGACAACGACTTTGTCAGCGTTGACCACAATCACAAAGTCGCCAGTGTCCATGTTAGGAGTGAAGTTGGGCTTATTTTTGCCCCGCAGGATGGTGGCGATTTCGGTCGCCAACCGTCCCAAACGCTGACCTTCGGCATCAATTACATGCCAGTTGCGCTCGATCGTATCGTGAGGGGGAACGTAGGTTTTCGTCATATCATTCGCCTTAGCTGTCTACCTAATGTTGAAATCTAAGCTTTAATCAAAATCACAAACCTTAAGCCACCGCTTTCCCCAGGTGAAAATGGGGCTGGGCATCAAACCACACATCCGTGGAAAAGGGCCAATCGAGGTAGCCCACCCGCAACAGACACAGACCCTGGGCTGGGGCAGAATACTTGACGCGATGCCGTTCTCGATGCTGCCAGAGTTGAGTGAATGCCTGGGGCGACATCTCTCCCGTACCCACCTGGACCAGCAGCCCCATAATCAGGCGCACCATGCCGTACAGGAAGCCTCTGGCCTGCAGTTCCACGGTAAGAAAGCTGCCCTGCCGCTGGCATTCTGCTTCCTGTAGATGAACCCAGGAATGCCCTCGCCCTGATCTGGCCCGATGGAAAGCTTCCATGTCGTGCTCTCCCACCATGGGGGTCAGAGCTGACTGCATCCGGGCCTGGTCCAAATGGTCCTGATAGTAGTGCCAGACGAAGGGCCGCAGGAACAGATTAGGACAGGGTTCGGTGTAAAGGGTATAACGGTAACGACGCCATTCCGCCGAAAACTGGGCGTGCCAGTCATCCGTCACCTGAGCCGAAGCCCGCACTAAAATGTCCGAAGGTAGTCGGGAGTTCAGGATCTCGGCCCAGCGGTGAGCCGGAATAAATTTGGGGGCATCGAAGTGAGCTGCTTGAGCCGCCGCGTGGACGCCGGAATCAGTACGACCTGCGCCATGTAATCTGACGGAGTAACCCAAAACTGACTCGATTGCAGTTTCCAGCTCGCCTTGCACAGTCCGAGCATTTGGCTGCCACTGCCAGCCGTGAAGGTGAGTGCCCACATACTGCACCACCAAAGCTATTCGCTGAGTTTCTTGACCGAACTCACGGGAATTAGCTTCTAGGCTTTTTTGTATGGCTGACACCTTACCCATGGCTGTGTTTCGCAGTTAGCCCTATTGCTTAAGTGAGTTCGATGATGGCCATTTCGGAATTATCGCCTCGACGTCGCACGGTTTTGACAATGCGGGTGTAGCCGCCGTCGCGATCACCGTAGCGTTCGCTGGCCTGGCTAAACAGGGCATGGACCAGTTGTTTGTCGTAAATGTACCCGATGGCACGACGACGGGCATTAAGGGAACCATCCTTGGCCAGGGTGATCATGCGATCGGCTTCCTCCCGAACGGCTTTGGCTCTGGCTTTGGTGGTCTTAATCCGACCGTGGCGGATCAGCTCGGTGGTGAGGGAACGCAGCAATGCCTTTCGCTGGTCGGCAGGCTTACCCAATTGATGAACGCGACAACGATGACGCATGATTCTGAATTTTAGATGAACAACGAATGGACAAAACAGAACTCAGTCAACCCTCTACTGAGAGCTAAGGCTGAGCAACAGGAGAACCTAGGGAGTCTTAGATGCCTTTTCCAGCGGCAGGGTGATACCGAGGCGCTCCTGAAGGGCTTCAATCACCTCTTCAGCAGACTTCTGGCCAAAGTTCTTGATTTCAAGCAGGTCTTCCTGGCTGAAGTCAAGCAGATCGGCAACGGAATTGATTTGAGCCCGCTTCAGGCAGTTGTAAGCCCGCACAGAAAGCCGCAACTCCTCAATAGGAATTTGGTTGTTTGGATCTTCCTCTTTGACTTCCTCGTCAAACTTGGGCTCGAGAGTGACATCCTTGAGGGGCATGAACAGGTCTACCAGAATGTCTGCCGCCTGGCTCATGGCCTGTTGGGGCGTGAGACTACCGTTGGTCCAAATGTCCATGGTCAGGCGATCCCGTTGCATGGAACCGGAAACCACCACTTCTTCGACGCTGTAGTTCACTTTATGAACCGGCATGAAGATGGAGTCAATCTGGATAAAGTCCAGAGCGGTGGCATCGTCTTTGCTGCGTTCTACGGCCCGGTAGCCCTGGCCCCGCTCAATACGGAATTCCATTTCCAGGGTATGGCCATCGGCAACAGTGGCCACATACTGCTCGGGGTTGACCACCTCGACCTCTGAGGGCAGCTCAAAGTGGCCAGCAGTGACTTTGGAAGGCCCCTGCACCAGCAGTCGCCCAATCTGAGGCTGGCTGGAATAGCTGCGCAGAATAATCTCCTTCATGTTCAAGAGAATATCCAACACGTCCTCCCGAACACCGGTAATGGTCGAGAATTCGTGGGTTGCCCCCGCAATCCGCACGGCGGTAATTGCTACCCCTTCCAGATTCGATAGCAATACCCGTCGCAGAGCATTACCAACCGTCGTGCCCTGGCTGCGCCCTAAAGACTCAATCACAAAGCGACCGTATTGGCTCTGATCTTCCTCGACGACGGACTCTATACAATCAACATGAAACTGTGCCACTATCTTGCCTCCCTTGTACCTCGCTGCAGCTGGCTAGCCAGACTCCAAAACCGAAAAAACTAAACTCGTCGCCGCTTGGGAGGACGACACCCATTATGGGGAATCGGGGTTACATCTCGGATCAGGGTGATCTCTAGACCAGCTCCCTGCAGCGCCCGAATTGCGGTTTCTCGTCCAGCCCCAGGGCCGCTCACCATCACTTCAATCTGGCGCATACCCTGATCCATTGCCCGCCTAGCGGCACCGTCAGCGGCGGTTTGAGCGGCAAAGGGAGTGCCTTTCTTAGCTCCTTTGAAGCCGCTGGAGCCAGCAGAGGCCCAAGAAACAGCTTCTCCGTTTTGATCGGTGATGGTCACAATGGTGTTATTAAAGGTGGAGCGAATATGGGCCACTCCACTAGGCACATTCTTTTTGCTCTTACGGGCACCAGACTTTCGTGTTGGTTTGGCCATGGTTCTGAAAACTAAAAACTAAGAATCAAAATCGAATGAAAGATTGATAAACAGTCAGAAAAACTCGCCACTCGGGTCAGCGAGTTTTGCTAAATGTAGTATCCCCCTATGGCTTCAAATCGTTGGACCATAAAGGATGGGAAAACTCTCGCTACTTCTTCGGAGCTTTCTTCTTGCCGGCTACGGTACGACGCATACCACCCCGACGGGTCCGGGAATTGGTTCGAGTCCGCTGCCCACGCACTGGCAAGCCAGCCCGATGACGACGGCCCCGATAGGAACCAATGTCCATCAACCGCTTGATGTTCATGCTCTCAAGCCGTCGCAAATCCCCTTCTACCTGATAGTCGCTTTCTACAGTGTCCCGCAGTTGGGCGACATCGGTATCCGTTAGATCTTTGACCCTGGTGTCTGGATTAACACCGGTCTTCGCCAAAATTTCTTTTGACCGGGTAAGACCAATACCGTAAATATAGGTCAGGCCTATTTCGACCCGCTTATCGCGTGGGAGATCCACGCCAGCTATCCGTGCCACTCAGTTTTCTCCCCAATACTCAAATCCACCAGTCCAGATAAACCTTCAACTTCTCTGCCTAAGTGTGCCTATCTATCCAAGGTGGATAAGCACCTCACTTAATAGCAACACTTGGCCTTTTCTTTTGGCTTATTCGCTAAATCTAACCCTGACGCTGCTTATGCTTAGGGTTAGTACAAATAACCATGACCCGACCGCGGCGACGGATCACACGACACTTATCACACATTCTGCGCACAGACGCACGGACTTTCATGCCCAACTCGCACTTGACTACAGAATTGCTATCCTAGCAAACCAGGAATAGCCCGTCAATCAATTTAACTTATTTCTTGGAAGACCTGCTAGTTTATTTTGAAAAGGGAGCAATTCTCGTTTTGAGCGTTTATCGTTTTTTCTGAGCAATTGACCTAAGACTCTGCGGCGGGTCAGCCCCAGAAAAACTTTGTCCCACGCCATTCGGACGGAGCGGAGGTGAAGGCCATGACTCTGCACCATTGCCATAGCGATGGCTTTCGATAGGCTGAAACTACGTTTCTTAGAAGCTTGTCGAAGAATGAATAGCTTTGACAAGCTTCCAAGAAACAAATCTAAAACCGTTCGGGCTGAGCAGCGTCGTTGGCGCAGTCTCCCCAGCGGGGAAAGCCCATCACTACGGCGAATCCCAAGGGGTAATGCCCTTGCTCCCGGAGGGAGCCACTGCGAGAACAACAGGCTCAGGGCGTTCGGATGACTGCCTAGCTTCGTCCAGGCTGAGCAATTGACCCAGGGTCTGGGTCAATTGCTCAGCCTGGACGAAGCTATTTCAAAGCAAGAGTGTTGAGAGGCAGATCCCAAGCATCTGTGAGATCCTTAAGCGCCCCGTCTGAGAGCGGCTTCCACCTGCTTCAACTCCTGCTCGACCCGGGTTTTTAGTTTGTCGGGCAGGGGCCGGTTGGGGTAGGAGCTGTAGTGACCCGCGATCGCGTTTAGCGCCGTCCGCATGGTGGTAAAAGAACTCAGATTCTCTACCTTGGGGTCCCGCCGATACCGAGAAGCAAAGTCGTTAATCAGCAGCTTGGCATCTGCCTGGGCTTCGGCTTTGGACGGATCGTCGTTGGGCAGCTCAATAGCTGTACGGAGGCTGTTAACCAGCATGAGGGTGTCTTCTTGATAGCTACCAGTGAGTTGCCCACTGGTACCCGTACTGCATCCGGAAAGGCCAATGACGGCAACTAGCAGTACCGTGAACAGTTTTGCGAGCAGTGATTTCATAAGCTTCTCTTACACGATCAATCAGGGGCAGTAGAGCTTTGCAAGTCCTGCCAGGCTGATTTGGACTTCAATATCTTATCCCGACATGTGAACGAACCCAACTCACTGATCCTGAGGCCATGGTGGCGGCAAATCAGCAAGTTGGGCAATTGAAGCTTTCTGGAAGACTTGCGACTTTACTAGGCAGGATAAATTCGGAGTCTGCGGTTTGGCTCCTCCCCAAAGCTAGATGACTTGAGGCGATAATGCTCTGCCAACTCGTGCTGCATTTTGCGAATCTTGGCAGAACGGGGCAGGAGTTCCACAGGCTGACCTTTCGGGATAACAATTTGCTCAACGGCTAGGCGAGCTTCTTCCAGGGCTTCTAGCTCATCGTCGTTGCCGCTGTTGGTGAACAGTTCCAGGTTCACGGCACCGGGATTTTCGTCCATGTCAAGGATGCGCTGTAGGGCCCGAGTAATCTGGGGAATCGTATTCGCCTTTACGGTGTGAATTGGAATATGGCTGCCCTTAGCGATGTGCTTCAGCTTGGAGTGAGACTTGGCCTGGGAGCGCAGCGCCAGAACAGCATCGGCGGAATGCAGGTCTTTAGTAATGATAAGAGGCATCATCAATGTCTGGATAATCCGCTCCAGCTGATGGCGGCTGACGCCGTAGGGATATAGACGGAGATAATCTTCACCGTTGGGTCCGGCCATGGTCATATCCGCTGCAGATTCCATCATTTGCAGGGACAGGACATCGTCAACGGAGCGCAGATGGGAGCCCCCCGGCAGGCTGCGAACGGTGCTTCCCTTGGTCTTATAGGTGGCCTCGCTGAACGGGGCGGCAGGGAGAGGGTTCCTTTCATAGGTGGAAGGTGGCACCATTTGCCCGGTAGAACGCCAGCCCGGGCCTTTGCGGTAGGGTTTAGCCACCTCTCTGCCAGAATCGGGCAGTTCGTGGGTGATGACAACTTTCTGATTTTCGCCGATGGTGCGGATTTGCAGACCGGGCTGACGTCCCCGCAGCAAGTTGTCCACCGTCAAAGACACATCGTCATGGACGGCCCACTTCTCCCGTTCCAGCATTTCCACTGCGATGTCGAATGTGGGAGGGGCCTTGCGTTCCAGCACGCTTTTCTGGCTGCCCCGACGTCGGGCTTCTTCATCACCCAGGGTGACAGACTGGATGCCGCCGATCAGGTCAGACAGGGTAGGATTTTTGATCAGGTTTTCGAGGCGGTTGCCGTGGGCTGTACCAACCAGCTGTACCCCCCGTTCGGCAATGGTTCGGGCAGCCAGAGCTTCCAGTTCCGTACCGATTTCGTCGATCACGATGACTTCCGGCATGTGATTTTCCACCGCCTCGATCATGACGCGATGCTGCTCATCGGGATGGGCCACCTGCATCCGTCGTGCCCGTCCGATGGCAGGATGGGGAATGTCGCCATCCCCGGCAATTTCGTTGGAAGTGTCGATGATAACGACCCGCTTTTCCAGATCGTCCGCCAGAATCCGGGCAATCTCCCGCAGTGCTGTGGTTTTACCCACCCCAGGACGCCCCAGCAGCAGGATGGATTGTCCCGTCTCCACCAGGTCCCGAATCATACCAATGGTGCCAAATACGGCCCGTCCGACCCGGCAGGTGAGACCGATAACATCGCCAGAACGGTTGCGAATAGCACTGATGCGGTGTAATGTCTTTTCGATACCGGCACGATTGTCCCCGCCAAAAGTGCCGACCCGCTTGATGCAATGTTCCAGATCGGCGTGGGTAACGGGGTCTTGAGAGATATACTCAGCACTGTTGAGAAATCGTGCTTCTGGCAGTCGTCCCAGGTCTAATACGATTTCAATCAGGGTATCTAGCTGGGGATGATCAGCCAGGGTACTACGCAGAAACGGGGGCAAAATACTGATGAGAAGATCTAGGTCTTGGTCCAAGGCTGTGGGTTCTTCAGGGCTAGAGGTATTCTGTTTTACTGGTTCTGATGCTTGCACAGGTGAATTACTGCTGGAATGGCTATCCGACAGATGGCTTTCGCCGTTATAGCTAACCATATAACACTAGAAACAGAAGTTTCCAGATCTAACTACTGGTAACGTAAGGTGCAACTTTCACGAAAAGCTTGTCATGGTGATGCCCGGAAACTTCAATCCCTCACTACATAGAGGCTAATCTGACACGGAAATATGTAATTCGAGCATCTAGTTGCACGTTGCGTTATTAGCCTTAGCCTAGCAATAGGTGGGAAAGTTTGCTTGGGATAGCCGTATAAGGTCCACGAGAGGTGGCTTTTCGGCAATGCAGAGGGTTACCTGTTACTTACAGAGCCGACGCCAGCAGAACGATGCTTTAATTTTCCTACTAATTGCTGGGCTTGTTTCAATCCCTCTATCAGGGGGCTGTCAGGCGATAGGGCTTGAAGACCAGGGCGATGTAAGGAAGTCTGCACTTCCTGCTCAATGGCGTCAAGCATTGGCATAACTAGATTTCGGGCATAACTGCCGTAGGCGATGCCTGAGATCCCTGCGTTCGGATAGCCACCTCCAGCATTATCTCCTTCACTAGCTGCAACCCACTTATCAGACCCGAGTAGGTTCAACTCAGCTAGCTTATCCACCGTGTAGTGATTGGTACCCCCAGCCAGCTGAACGAAGCCCGGTAAGCCCAGTTGTAGAACCCGTTGAGCCAGGCGAATTGCGGCATGGGTGGTACCTTTCCCCAGGTCGCCGCTCATGGGTCGACCATCTGTTTGCCAAATTAAAGGGATAAAGAGGGGAGCCATGATGGTGTAGATGTCTTTCAGATAGCTCTCCAACCCAGGACCGCCCGGACAGCTGACGGAGACTAATTTGAGTTTAGGACGCACAGCAGCCAGGCTTTCCCAGATCTGGGCAAATGCGCTTTGCTGCCCGATGTGGGTGTGAATTTCAATGGCATCGAACTGCTGAACCTGCGACAAAGACTGGATATCCGCCTGATGAAAGTGCGCCTCAATGTTGCTGACCGGACAAATCGGAATACAGCGACCGCACCCGTAGCAGAGATCGCTTACAACTCCGCCTGCATCGAAAGCCTGAAACTGAATCGCGACGGTCGGACATACTGCTTCACAGGGGCGACTGCAGTCAGTTGGGCAGTGGGTTACATCGAAATAAGCCTTCCGAAAGTGAGGGTCTTCGCTGTCATTAAGGCTAACCATGAACCAGGGCTTTTCGCTGGAAAGGCTGCGGTTACCAATCCCAAACCGACCAGCAAGTTGCCGGGCATCCTGTACGCCCGCTTGGGCTGCGGCGATGACAGCCGGATCAGCCGCAACATCAATACAATCCACTCCGGCTAAGGTGTAGAGCATCGCGAGGCAACGAATTGTGGGCATGTCTTGGTAGCTGGCTCCACAGATTAGCTTGACCCAGCGTCCCGTTTGTAAAGACTGTAGAGGGCTGTGATTGGTCGTCACAAAAAAGATTACCTCTGTGGTTAACAAGTCATGAGGGAGAGTGACTCAGGCTGCTTATTGTAGATGGACAGTCTAGCCATCGCCTAATGCCATGGTTCCTGACAACTTAGCGACAATCATGCCGGTTTTCAGTTTGAGACCTTTCAGTCTCTAGCCTAACGACGGGAGAGACGGAAGTAGTTTGATTAAAGTCAATGCTTAGATCCACAGATGACGCAGAGAGCGCAGATACTTCCTGTAAAAAAGCATCAGGATCCTTTAGCTGTAGGCTTCTGACCCTAGCTCATCTGCGACATCTGTGGATTTCTTTCCCCGTCTTAAACACAACATCTTTGCGTTCAAGCAATGGAGACTTTTGCTGGTAGACCCTTGGAATACATAAGCAGCCCTAAATTTCTTTCGCCAGAGGCCCCCAAGAAAATTCGCGAGCACCGCCCATTTCCACAACGACCCGCACTCTGGGTTCAATAGCAGGCAGGTTCACCAGATAGGCGATTTCTTGACGGGAAAGGATATGTCCCTCAATGAGCCATAACACCATCGCCTTCTTAGCAGTCGCCATGGACTCCAATCGGTAAGTCAAAATTGGAGGAATAAAGTAGGTGTAGCCAACCGCAGCACTCTGCCCTACGGTCTTCTTACCCAGGTGGGCCGGACGAACTCCATGAACTTCGGTCAGGTAGGAGGACAAATCGCCCAATCCGCGAGCCGTTAGTTTCATCGTTTCGTAGCCAACCGCCTTGAGGCGTCGTTCGTACCGACCCTCAAAACCGCCTTCCAGAGGCATACGAACGGCAATCGCCTTTTTTGACTCGACATCTTTAATGAAAGATTTGCCTGCAGCTATCAGGGGAATAGAAACCATATCATACATCCGTTGTGATCGAAGTTGCTGAGCTGGAACTGAACTAACCGCCCCTCCTGGAGCCTAAGCTTCTGGATAAACAGGACGACGCTACTCTATCAGCTGAGTTGAGCTATCTCCTGTGGTTGCCCTGCCAAGTCCAGTTCGGGATTTGTCGGTTACCCGTAGGCCAAACTCCCCTGCTGGAGATGGACAGGCTACATATAAGTTATCAGGCCATTGGAGGGTGAATTGTCTCGGAATTGGGTAGAAACCGACTGCAAGAATCGGTTAAAAACCTGAAATCCTTTGGCCATAAACTTTTCAGCCACCCGTCAGGGAAAAATCAGAATTAGCTATAGACATTTTTGTTTTCCCTATGTATCATGGTAAATCGTCGCCGTAAGGGATACTGAACAGCTGTTGCTGCTCAAGTCCCGGTGACTCGCTACCCATCTCAAAAGCTGAGTGGCTTACCGATGCCCGGCTTCGAGGTGATAAGGCTAGTTTCTTTTGATTGAGACTAAGTAAGCCAGCAGTCTTTGATTGCATCAGGGCTGCTACTGTTCGTCGGCTTTCAAAAGTTGTTCTGGGTAAGTGCGCATTGCTTTCCATTTTTGGGGGAGTTGCGCATTTTGTAGTGTGTTAGTTGGAGAGTTGGCTGTGGCAGTCGGTATTCTCGGTAAAAAATTGGGCATGACCCAGATTTTTGATGATGCGGGTAACGCAGTCCCCGTCACGGTCATTCAGGCTGGTCCCTGCGTAGTCACTCAAATTAAAACCAAGGAAACAGACGGCTACACCGCTGTTCAATTGGGTTTTGATGAGGTGAAGGAAAAGGCTCTCAACAAACCTGAATTGGGTCATCTGGCTAAATCGGGTACCGCGCCCCTGCGCCACCTGAAGGAATACCGGGTTGATTCCGTGGATGGTTATGAGCTAGGTCAAACCTTGACTGCCGAGACGTTTGAGGCAGGTCAACTGGTGGATATCAGCGGCAACAGCATCGGTCGCGGTTTCGCGGGTTATCAGAAGCGTCACAATTTCCGTCGGGGACCTATGGCCCACGGTTCCAAGAATCACCGTCTGCCTGGTTCTACCGGCGCAGGTACTACCCCTGGGCGGATTTATCCCGGTAAGCGTATGGCCGGTCGCATGGGGAACACCAAAGTGACCACCCGCAAGCTGGAAGTGGTTCGGGTTGATAGTGATCGCAACCTGATTCTGATTAAGGGGGCTGTCCCTGGTAAGCCTGGCAATCTGTTGAACGTGACCCCAGCCCAGTGGGTGAAGGTTAACGCATAAAGAACTTGCGTCAGAGATTTTGGATGTTTGGAGAGTTTAGTGGTAGGGCAAGCCGATGGTAGAGTGCGTCGTTAAAAATTGGGAGGGACAGGAAGCTGGTAAAGCAACCTTAGACCTCAAAGTCGCCGATGGTGACGCTGCATCCCACATTGTCCATCGTGCCCTTGTGCGGCAAATGAACAATGCGCGTCAGGGTACGGCGTCAGCCAAAACCCGAGCTGAAGTGCGCGGCGGTGGTCGTAAGCCCTGGCGTCAGAAAGGGACTGGACGTGCTCGGGCCGGTTCCAGTCGGTCTCCCCTTTGGCGGGGTGGTGGCGTGATCTTTGGCCCTAAGCCCAGAGACTACAGCGTCAAGATGAATCGCAAAGAGCGGCAGTTGGCCTTATCTACTGCTCTGCAAAGTCGGGCTGAAGACGTCGTCGTCGTTGAAGATTTTCAGGATAAGTTTTCGCGCCCCAAGACTAAAGAGTTGCTCACTGCTATTGAGCGTTGGGGCGTAGATCCTACTGCCAAAATTCTCCTCATCATTGCCGATAGGCAAGAGTTGGTTTACCTCTCTGCCCGTAACATCGAAAATGTCAAACTAATCACCGCCAGCAATCTCAACATCTACGACATTCTGGCGGCTGACAAGCTTGTAATTACATCCCCGGCAATCGAGGCGATTCAGGAGGTTTACTGTGCCTAGGTCAACCGAAATTCCTACCCTGGCGGACATTATTATTCGCCCCCTGGTAACCGAGAAAGCGACTCTGCTGCTCGAGAACAACCAGTACACCTTTGAGGTGGTTCCCAAAGCCACCAAGCCTGAAATCAAGGCGGCCATCGAAGAGCTGTTTGATGTCAAGGTGACTGGGGTCAGCACCGCTAACCCTCCTCGCAAGAAGCGCCGCTTTGGCCGTTTTATAGGTCATCGCGCCAGCTACAAGCGAGCGGTTGTTACCCTTGCTCCTGGAGATTCCATCCCACTGTTCCCTGACCTCTAGGGTATTTATCCAAGCTTTTTTCTGATTTATACCGTGTAGCCAGCTAAGTAAATTCCATGGCCATCCGTTCTTACCGACCTTATACCCCCGGAACCCGCGAGCGCACTGTCTCGGGGTTTGTGGAAATTACCCGCAGTGAGCCCGAAAAGTCGCTCACCCGTTCATCCCACCGTCCTAAAGGGCGCAACAACCGAGGCGTTATTACCTGTCGCCATCGGGGTGGTGGCCATAAGCGGCTGTACCGCATCATTGATTTTCACCGCAACAAGGTGGGCATTCCTGCCAGGGTGGCGTCGATTGAGTACGATCCCAACCGCAACGCGCGGATTTCGCTTCTCCACTACGAAGATGGTGAGAAGCGGTATATCCTTTGCCCTGCCGGTTTGGCCGTTGGCGCCACCGTCGTATCCGGTCCCGATTCTCCGCTGGAAGTGGGCAATGCTCTGCCCCTTTACAAGATCCCTCTGGGTACGGTGGTGCACAACATCGAAATGATGCCCGGCAAGGGTGGTCAGATGGTGCGTGCTGCCGGTACTGGAGCTCAGGTGGTGGCTAAGGAAGGAGACTACGTTACCCTGAAGCTGCCCTCCACCGAGGTGCGTATGGTCCGCAAAGAGTGCTATGCCACCCTCGGCCAGGTCGGCAATGCCGATATCCGCAATGTCAGCCTGGGCAAAGCAGGCCGCAAGCGCTGGATGGGCCGTCGCCCCGAAGTGCGAGGTAGTGTGATGAACCCCTGTGACCACCCCCACGGTGGCGGTGAGGGTCGGGCTCCCATCGGTCGACCTGGTCCTGTAACTCCGTGGGGTAAGCCGGCTCTGGGTTACAAGACCCGCAAGAAGAATAAGGACAGCGATAAGTACGTAGTGCGCCGTCGCCGTCGGGTTTCCAAGCGGGGTCGCGGTGGTCGTAACGCTTGATCCATCGCTGGTGTCAAAGACTTTCTCTGTAATATTTATCAGCAGTTGTGTAGGGGCTAAAGCGATATGTCTCGCTCATTGAAAAAAGGGCCATTTGTTGCCGACAGTTTGCTCACCAAGGTCGAAGCGTTGAACGCTAAGGGCGATAAGCAGGTGATCAAGACCTGGTCCAGAGCGTCCACCATTCTGCCACAGATGATTGGCCATACCATCGCAGTCCATAACGGGCGACAGCATGTGCCAGTCTACGTGACCGAGCAAATGGTAGGTCACAAATTAGGCGAGTTTGCCCCTACCCGCACATTCCGTGGGCACGCCAAAAGCGATAAGAAAGCGCGTCGTTAGGTCAAGGATTTTGGGAGAAACCAATGGCTGTAGATACCTCTATTCAGGTTAAGGCGGTAGCCCGCTATATTCGGATGTCTCCTCGCAAGGTGCGGCGAGTCCTTGATCAGATTCGTGGCGTCAGCTACCGCGAGGCGCTGATCATGTTGGAGTTCATGCCCTATAAGGCCTGTGAACCCATTATTAAAGTTCTGCGCTCTGCCGTGGCGAATGCAGAACACAATCAAGGGCTTGATCCAGTAGACCTCGTGATCAGCGAGGCCTATGCCGATGCTGGCCCTGCCCTGAAAAGGTACCGGCCTAGGGCTCAAGGCCGGGCTTACCAGATCCGGAAGCCTACCTGCCACATCACCATCGCCGTAGCACCAGCTACCGAAGAGTAAGCCGTAGCAATTTTGACGTTCGAAGCATCATACTGCAGAGGGTTAGTTCGTGGGACACAAGATACATCCAACCGGTTTTCGCCTAGGGGTCATCGAGGAACACCGTTCCCGTTGGTTTGCTGAAGGTATGCGTTATCCCGAGTTACTTCAGGAAGACCATATCATTCGCAATTACGTTCAGAAGAATCTCAGCAACGCAGGAATTTCTGACATTCGCATCGAGCGTAAGGCAGATCAAATCGATCTCGAAGTCCGCACCGCACGTCCCGGCGTGGTGGTGGGTCGCGGCGGTGCAGGTATCGAATCTCTTCGGACAGGCCTGCAGAAGGCGCTGAAAGATCCGAACCGTCAAATTCGCATCAATGTGGTGGAAGTGAGCCGGGTGGATGCTGACGCTTCCTTGGTAGCGGAATACATCATTCAGCAGCTGGAGCGTCGGGTTTCTTTTCGGCGGGTCGTGCGCCAGGCCATTCAGCGCGCCCAGCGGGCTGGGGTAGAAGGCATCAAAATTCAGGTCAGCGGTCGCTTGAATGGAGCTGAGATTGCCCGTACCGAGTGGACCCGGGAAGGCCGAGTGCCGCTCCATACCCTCCGCGCCAATGTAGATTATGCCTACTCCACTGCCCAGACCACCTATGGCATTTTGGGAGTCAAGGTCTGGATCTTCAAAGGTGAAGTTATTCCCGGACAGGAAGATGTGACTCCTGCTCCTAGCAACCAACCCCGGCGACGTCAGCCCCGACGACGTCAGCAGTTTGAAGATCGCTCAAACGAGTCTTAGGGGTTAACCAGCGAGCTTCTTTCCTCTCAGTATTGATTTATGAATTGTCGAGTGCTGACCCATGCTTAGTCCAAAACGAACTAAATTCCGTAAGCAGCATCGCGGGCGTATGCGCGGGATGGCCCAGCGCGGTAACACCATCGATTTTGGGGATTTCGCCCTGCAGGCAACCGAGCCCTGCTGGTTGACTTCCCGCCAGATTGAAGCGGCCCGTCGTGCCATGACCCGTTATGTCCGTCGGGGCGGAAAAATCTGGATTCGCGTCTTCCCAGATAAGCCGGTAACCATGCGTCCCGCTGAAACTCGGATGGGTTCCGGTAAGGGTAACCCCGAGTACTGGGTGGCGGTAGTCAAGCCGGGCCGGGTAATTTTTGAAATTGCTGGTGTACCTGAAGAGACAGCCCGGGAAGCGATGCGATTAGCATCCTTTAAGCTGCCCTTCAAGACCAAGTTCATTGCTCGCGAAAGCACGGAGGCGTAAGTCAATGGCACTACCGAAAATTGACGAATGTCGCAGTCTTAGCGATCAGGAGTTACTCGATGCAATTGTCGAAACTAAGCGTGATTTATTTCAGTTACGTTTTCAGAAAGCAACTCGACAGCTCGAAAAAGAAGTGCATCAGTTCAAACATGCCCGTCATCGCCTGGCTCAACTAATGACGGTGCAGCGGGAACGGGAATTAGAAGCAGCTCCAGCAGAGGCCGAAACAGCTAGCTCAACGGCTAGCGCTGCGGCAAGCGAAGAATCAGACGAAGCATAGGTCCCAGGGGGATAGGAACACCAGATGGCGGTTAAAGAGAGAGTCGGAGTAGTGGTCAGTGACAAGATGGATAAAACCGTCGTTGTTGCTGTTGAGAGTCGGACTTCTCATCAGAAGTACGGCAAAATCATGGTCCGCACCAAGCGCTACAAGGTCCATGATGAAGAGAATTCCTGTCAGCAAGGAGACCGGGTGCGCATCCGGGAAACCCGCCCATTAAGCCGCACCAAGCGTTGGGTTGTCGCTGACATCGTTGATCGCGCTACCAAAGTTTAGTGGGGGTTAACCATGATTCAGCAAGAGTCTTATTTGAACGTAGCGGATAACAGCGGGGCTCGCAAGCTCATGTGTATTCGTGTGCTAGGTGGCAACCGTCGCTATGCCGGAGTGGGCGATGTGGTAATAGCCGTTGTGAAAGATGCCCTGCCTAACATGGCGGTTAAGAAATCTGACGTTGTGCGTGCCGTGATTGTCCGGACCCGGAAAGGACTCCGTCGCAACAGCGGCATGAGCATTCGCTTTGATGATAATGCTGCAGTGATCATCAACCAGGACGGCAACCCCAGGGGTACTCGGGTATTTGGCCCTGTCGCTCGGGAACTGAGAGACAAAAACTTTACCAAGATTGTATCGCTAGCGCCGGAGGTTCTCTGATGGCTAAAACTACCTCAAAGAAACCCACCCGATTTAAGGTTCACGTCCGCAAGGGTGACACGGTTCAGGTGATTGCAGGCAAAGATCGTGGCAAAGTGGGCGAAATCCTCAAGGTTAACCCTAAGAAGAGTCAGGTGATAGTGGAAGGGGTCAACATTCGCACCAAGCACATGAAGCCCCAGCAGGAAGGCGAGTCTGGCCAGATTGTTACCCAGGAAGCGCCCATCCACAGCTCCAACGTAATGCTGTATTCCGAAAAGGAAAAGGTGGCCAGTCGGGTAGCCTACACCTTCACCGATGATGGTCGCAAAGTCCGCATGTTGAAAAAGACTGGCGAAATCATCGACAAGTAGCTTCAACCGTTAATGCCTTGCCTATTTGGAAAAGCTACAGATCAAGCCCAACTCATTTCATCGTTTATTCCTGACAAAGCCCAGGAAAGAGCAGAAAAATCCCATGACAGACCAGTTGAAAACCCTTTATAAGGACACCGTCGTCCCCAAACTGATGGATCAGTTCAAATACACGAACATCCATCAGGTTCCCAAGGTGGTCAAAGTGACCGTCAACCGAGGGTTAGGGGAAGCGTCTCAGAACGCCAAAGCCTTGGAGTCCTCCCAAAGCGAGTTAGCGCTCATTACCGGACAGCGCCCCGTCGTAACCCGAGCCAAGAAAGCTATTGCTGGCTTCAAAATTCGTCAAGGAATGCCAGTGGGGGTGATGGTAACCCTGCGCTCCGACCGTATGTATGCCTTTTTGAATCGTCTGATCAACCTGTCCCTTCCCCGGATTCGGGACTTTCGCGGCATCAGCCCCAAGAGTTTTGATGGTCGAGGAAACTACACCCTGGGTTTGCGCGAACAGCTAATTTTCCCAGAAATTGAATACGACAGCATTGATCAAATCCGCGGTATGGACATCACCATTGTCACATCCGCCAACACCGATGAAGAAGGGCGAGCGCTACTCAAAGAATTGGGTATGCCCTTCCGTGACCAGTAAGACAGGTTTTTAAGCGTACTAGAACTATGGCTGCTAACGACACAATTGCGGATATGCTGACGCGCATTCGAAATGCAAATTTGGCGCGGCATCAAACGGTAGGAATTCCCGCCACCCGGATGACTCGGAATATTGCCCAAGTGCTGAAGGAAGAAGGATTTATTACCGACTTTTCGGAAACCGAGGGGGATGTAAGGCCTCAATTGGTGATTACACTGAAATATAAGGGTAAAAATCGCCAGCCCATTATTCGCAATCTGACCCGCGTTAGCAAGCCCGGTCTGCGAGTGTACTCCAACCGTAAAGAGCTACCCCGGGTGCTGGGCGGCATTGGCATCGCCATCATCTCTACATCGAGCGGTATTATGACCGATCGAGATGCCCGTCGCCAGGGCATCGGTGGTGAAGTACTCTGTTACGTCTGGTAGTGCCCAGGTCACGCGTTACAGCGGTATTTGGCAGTTGAGTTATTCATTCACTGGTAAAGATTAAGGAGTTTTCATCATGTCACGTATTGGCAAACGGCCAATCCCTATCCCGGCCAAGGTGTCAATTACGATTGACGGGCAGCATGTTCAGGTCCAAGGGCCGAAGGGTGACCTGTCTCGCACTCTGCCTACCGGGGTTAAGATTGTGCAGGAAGGAGACACCATCCTCGTCCAGCGGGAGAGCGAATCTCGCCTGGCCCGCGAGCGCCACGGACTATGCCGGACGTTAGTCGCCAACATGGTTGAAGGGGTCGCTAACGGCTATCAAAAGCGCCTCGAAATTCAGGGCATTGGTTACCGGGCTCAGGTGCAGGGTAAAAACTTGAACATGAGTTTGGGCTACAGCCACCCCGTCGTGTTCGAACCCCCCGAAGGGATTGAATTTGCCGTTGAGAATAACACTAACGTTATCGTCAGCGGTATTGATAAAGAATTGGTGGGCAATATGGCAGCTCGCATTCGGGCCAGCCGCCCCCCTGAGCCCTACAAGGGCAAAGGTGTTCGCTACGCAGGCGAATACATCAGACGTAAGGCTGGTAAGGCAGGGAAAAAGTAAACCATGAAGGCAAGTCGTAAAGAACTCACCCATCGGCGTCATGCGAGAATTCGCAGACGAGTCTTTGGTACGTCTGAACGTCCTAGACTGGCGGTGTTTCGTTCGAATCATCATATCTACGCTCAGATTATCGACGACACGGCTCACCACACCCTGGCGGCGGCTTCTACCGTCGAGTCTGATGTGCTGGATGGCGATAATGGTGGCACCCAGGAAGCTGCCGCTGCTGTCGGTAAGGCCATTGCCGAGCGGGCCAAGAAAGCTGGAATTGCCCAGGTAGTGTTTGACCGGGGCGGTAAGCTGTACCACGGTCGAGTTGCTGCCCTGGCAGATGCCGCCCGTGAAGGCGGTTTAGAGTTCTAGTCTGAGAATGAGTTTGGGTCTTTGAATTTCTCTATTGCTGAATCGAAGTGAAACTGGGTAAGAAGCATGGCAAACAACCGTCGCAAAGATAATAAGAGTAAGGAAAAGAAAACCGACTGGCAGGAGCGGGTGGTACAAATTCGCCGCGTTACCAAGGTAGTTAAAGGCGGTAAAAAGCTCAGTTTTCGTGCCATTGTGGTGGTCGGCAATGAGAAAGGCCAGGTCGGTGTCGGTGTCGGCAAGGCCGGCGATGTAATTGGCGCCGTAAAGAAGGGCGTAGCCGATGGCAAAAAGCATCTGGTGGATGTACCCCTGACCCGCTCTTACTCCATTCCCCATCCCTCTAACGGGATTGGTGGAGGAGCCAAGGTATTCATGCGCCCTGCTGCCCCTGGTACTGGGGTAATTGCCGGTGGAGCCGTCCGTACCGTATTAGAACTGGCCGGCGTGCGCAACGTGCTGGCTAAGCAGTTGGGCTCTAACAATCCTTTGAATAACGCCCGGGCTGCTGCTAACGCCCTTGCTGCGCTGCGTACCTTCTCTGAAGTGGCCGAAGAGCGTGACGTTCCTGTCGAGAATCTGTACATCTAACTCAGTTGTAACTTTTGCTAGCCATGAGACTGAATGACGCACAACCCAAAGAGGGTTCCAAAAAACGCCGCCGCCGCGTTGGGCGGGGCATATCGGCTGGTCAAGGGGCTAGCTGCGGTTTCGGAATGCGGGGTCAGAAGTCCCGTTCTGGGCGGAGTACACGCCCTGGGTTTGAAGGAGGGCAGATGCCTCTGTATCGCCGGATTCCTAAGTTGAAGCATTTCCCACTGGTAAACCAAAAGGTCTATACCATCGTGAATGTGGAAGATTTGGCTGATCTAGCCACAGGAACCGAAGTGACCCTGGATTCTTTGCTGGAGGCTGGCATTCTGACTACGGCGAAGGCCCCGCTGAAAGTATTGGGTAACGGCGATATCTCCAATGCTCTGACCGTTAAGGCTACCGCTTTCACCAAATCGGCCAAGGCCAAGATCGAAGCAGCGGGCGGCACCTGTGAGGTGGTCAGCTAGCGGGATGGTTCCTGAATCCCTTAGACTAGTGGCGATAGCGGTAAGCTGTCGCTGCTTCTGTAATTGATAACGGTATAGACCGAGGAATGTTTGCATGGTCGTAAGTCGGGGCAAAACTCCAAGCGCTCAGGAAACTTTTATGCAAATGGCCCAGGCCGCTGGCCTGAGAAGTCGCCTCCTGGTGACTCTCGGACTTTTGGTTTTGGTTAGGTTAGGGATTTTTATCCCTGTGCCTGGTATTGATCGGCCAGCGTTTGCGCAATCGATTCAGTCTGGTAACCTGGGCGGATTTGTAGGATTTCTGGACATTTTTGCCGGGGGCGGTTTGTCAGCCCTGGGTATTTTTGCTTTAGGAATTCTGCCCTTCATTAACGCCTCGATTATCCTGCAGTTGCTGACGGCAGCGTTGCCAGCTTTGGAAGACCTTCAGAAGAATGAAGGGGAAGCTGGACGGCGGAAGATTTCTCAGATTACCCGCTATGTCGCTTTAGGCTGGGCAATCCTCCAGAGTTCTTTGCTTTCATCCTTCTTGCTGTATCAGTTTGCGGAAGTACCCGGTCCTCTGTTCGTAGTTCAGACAGTGATTGCTTTGACTGCTGGTTCTATGTTCGTTATGTGGGTTGGAGAACTGATTACGGAGCGAGGCGTGGGTAACGGTGCGTCTCTGCTGATTTTCGTCAATATTGTTTCGACTCTGCCTCGGTCTTTGGGACAGACCATTGATTTGGCTCAAAGTGGAGATCGCAGCTTGGTGGGTGGTGTCATCATCCTGATGATTGTCTTCCTGGCCATGATCGTTGGGATTGTCTTCGTTCAGGAAGGAACTCGTCGTATCCCCATCATATCGGCCCGCCGCCAGGTAGGTCGGAAACTCTATTTAGAGCAGAGCAACTACCTTCCTTTACGACTGAACCAGGGTGGTGTGATGCCCATCATTTTCGCTTCGGCGGTTTTGGTGCTTCCTATTTCGGTCGTTCAGTATGTCCCCAGTGCTGCTTTCAGCCAGTTTGTAAATAATTACTTCAACCCGACTTCCTGGTTTTACGTTTCTCTATATTTGTTACTGATTGTCTTCTTTAGCTTCTTCTACTCTTCCTTGGTGATGAATCCTGAGGATGTATCCCGTAACTTGAAGAAGATGGGAGCCAGCATCCCCGGTATTCGACCCGGTAAGGCAACGATGGAATACATCAGTAAAGTTCTGAATCGGCTGACTTTTCTGGGTGCCATATTTTTAGGTCTGGTAGCGGTGATTCCCAGTGCGGTTGAGAGTCTGACTCGTGTACAAACCTTCCGTGGCTTAGGGGCAACGTCTCTGCTGATTCTTGTGGGTGTGGCCATCGATACGGCCAAGCAAGTTCAGACCTATGTGATCTCCCAACGTTACGAAGGAATGGTGAAACAGTAGTGACCCGATTGATTTTTCTTGGACCGCCTGGAGCAGGTAAAGGGACTCAGGCGAATATCTTGTCTGAACATTGCTCTGTGCCTCATATTGCAACTGGCGATATTTTGCGTACAGCGGTTGCAGACCAAACAGAATTAGGCCAGAAAGCAGAACAATACATGAATGCCGGGGAATTGGTCCCCGACTCATTGATTCTGAATCTAATTCGTGAAAGGCTAACCCAACCAGATGCCAAAGAAGGTTGGGTACTAGATGGTTTCCCCCGCAATGTTCCCCAGGCTGAGTTCTTAGAACAGCTGCTCGATGAAATCAATCAACCCTTTGATTTTGTCATCAATTTAGATGTGCCTGACGAGGTTATTATTTCCCGTCTTTTGAAGCGGGGACGTAAGGATGATGCCGAAGAGGTGATTCGTCATCGTCTGGATGTTTATCGGCAACAGACAGAACCGCTGATTGATTTTTACCGCAATCGTCAAAAGCTAGTCAGCATAGACGGTAACCAGGAAATGGGATCCGTCAATGCTGACCTGCGAAAGGTCGTTGAGGTTTAGTTTTTGCCGTTTTTGCCCGAAGTCTCCATCCGTGGGCTGAAGGTTACGAATGCCTGCAGGGATATACTATGTAGCGACAGATGTAGATAAGATTTGTTACTCTAAATAGGGACTTCGAGCAAGGGCACTTTAGCTTTTGTCAGTTTTCTTCAAGCGGATCGGAATTTTTGAAGGAGTCCGCTCAGCTTAATGTAAATGCAGTAGGGGAGAATACAGCTTGTCTAAGCAAGACCTAATCGAGATGGAAGGTACCATTACCGAATCGTTACCCAACGCGATGTTCAGGGTGGATTTGGATAACGGCTTTAACGTCTTAGCCCATATTTCAGGCAAGATTCGCCGAAATTACATCAAAATTTTGCCCGGGGATCGGGTGAAGGTTGAACTGACGCCCTACGACCTAACCAAGGGCCGTATTACCTATCGTCTTCGGAAAAAGTAGTTTTCTATTAATCCGTGAAAGCTAGCTTCGCGTGTATGCGCCGAAGCTATTTTTACGTTTTAGCCTTCAGGAAAATCTCTACCCAGGCAGTAGATTTATACCAAATCCGGAACGCTTATCCCTTCTAAGAAACGAGGCAAAATCCGATTGCCCTGAGCTAGTCGTTCACGCTAGTGGCTCCCGAAGGGAGCAAGGGCATTACTCTAAGCCCGAGGTGATGGGGTTTCCCCGCTGGGGACGCTCCGCGAACGACAGGCTCACCCCGAACGCATGGGTGAGTTTCGTCCAGGGCTGACTCAGACCCTGGTTCAATTGCTCAGCTTGAGCGGAAGCAGCTTTTGAATCAGGGGTATGAAATGAGGATTCGGTATTAACTCTCTTTCGCCAGAATAGCGTCCAGGATTTTAGATGCTCTGTGGCGAAAGACATCGGTGCAGGGTAAACCGGTCTGGGATTCCACCTCGCGAACTGCTTCTTCCGCATCTCCTTCGGATAAATGACCAGTGTTTAAGGCGACCGCAACAACTGGAGCCGGGTAAAAGGCTCCGCCGCCGCTGGTGACTTGTTCGTAGAGGGTAATTACCGATTGAAGATCGGGTATTGGGACATGGGGACAGTTGTGGATATGTGTTTGCCCCGCCCGATGCACAAGCACTAAATGAGTTGGTTGAGTACCTCGCAATAGCGGCAGAGTAGCGGTGGACGATGGATTGAGTAGAGACCCCTGACCTTCCACAAAAATCATGTCGTGGTAGGGACCATGATTCAGCAGCATTTGCTCAACTGCGCCGGAAGCAAAATCGACTCGCACTGCATCGAGGGGGACGCCATCATCCCCCAGCATGAGGTTGGTTTGCCCTGTGGCAATCACCTTTGAGCTGATTCCCCGATCGACAGCGGTCTGGTGAAGTTCCAAGGTTGTGGACATTTTGCCGACGGACATATCGGTACCGACGGTGAGGATGCGCTGGCAGGGGAGTTCTCTAGCTTTACCGGTACCGACGGTGAGACCTTCGGGTTCTTTTCGGACATCCCAGATCCACTGGTTGGGCTGGAGTTTGGGTTGGAGTTGAGGATGGTCGGCCATGGGGGTATGCAGCCCGTTAACGATGCTGATACCGGCTGCAACAGCATGCTCAATTTCTTTGAACCAGGCTTCAGGCAGTGCGCCTCCCGAGGGGGCGATGCCGATAGTGAGTACGTTGGGTTCGTGGACCCGGGCGGCTTCGATGGATTCTACGATGGGAATGGCTTTATCAATTCCGGTCAGGTCCCGCAGGGATTGTCCGTGGCACTGGTAATCGATCACCGCCACGATGGGCACGCGGCTATAGCGCAACATGGCGAGGCCGGTTTTGCCCATGCGGCTTTGGGTGCCCTCATGCATGAGCAGGGCAACACGGCTGTTTTCATTCAGGTACATGGTGGGTCAATCCAAGTCCGGGGTGAGAGGGGGGAATGAGTCTACCGTCCTGTAGGGTAGCACCGGTAAAGGGATCTGCTTTGAGGTTAAGGTGGCTGTCCAGATCCAGATAATCTGCTAACGGCGAAAGATGGGCCATGGCGGTGTTGGAGAGGGTGCTGTCGGAGTAGCAGCCAAACATCACCTGGAGTCCGCAGGCACGGGCGGTATGGATCATCTTCAAGGTTTCCGTGAGCCCGCCTGCTTTCATGAGTTTGATATTGATGCCATCTACGCTGTCCATGAGCAAGGGGATATCTCGGCTGGAGAAACAACTTTCATCCACAAAGACGGGTAGCGGTGATCGAGATTTGAGCGTTTTTAGCTGATGGTTTTGATCTACCGGCAGGGGTTGTTCTAGATGGGTGACGCGACGGCAGGCAAGCCATGCCGCCATGGCAGTCGCATCTTCCAGGGACCAGCCACCGTTGGCGTCAACGCTCAGACTCACATTAGCCGGAGTTTGGTCGAAGATGGCCTGGAACATGGCTTTATCTGCCTCGATGCCGCTGGGACTACCCAGTTTGACTTTAACGGCGAGGGCTGAGGTCTGCTGTAGCCAATCCTGCAGACGTTTTTGGGCAGCTTCTGGAGATGAGATACCGATGGTGACAGAGGTGGGGGTGATCTGGTCAAGGTCTAGACCCCATATGCGCCAGAGGGGTTGCTGCAGGTATTTGCCCCACCAGTCCCACAGGGCGACATCCAGGGCAGCGCGGATAGCTGAGGGCATGGCAGGTTCCTGCAAAAGAGACTCAATCTTTTGCCGCTCGAAGGGATGCAGTGGATTGAGGCATTCTGCCAACAAGTCGATGGCAGCTTGAAATTCATCCAGGGTTTGTTGATGGGTGCCGATGGAAAAGGGAACCGCCTCTCCCCAACCTTCCATGGCTGGATCGATATCGGCGTCGGTGACTTTAAGCCAGAGGTTGGTCGATTCGGAATTGGTGCCCCGGCTGATGGTCAGGGGCACTCGCTTTTTGACGGTGAATAGCTGATGGGAAATGTGCACAAGCCGGTCAGTAACGAAGTGCTCTGCCAGCATACTGAAATTAGCTGGATTGGGCTATCCCCAGGATTAATTTAGAGTGGAAGATTCGCTGTTAGAACCTGAGTAGTGATAACCGCCTGCAGGTGCTGTAGAACCATATTCGTTCCCACGTTACACTGTTACGAAAGCGGTTTTTGGGTACGTTCGATCTTATGAGTTTGGAAATTAACGCTGTGCAAGCTCCCTACGGTGGTGGGGGTGGTGCTTACTACCGCACTCCCCCCCCGGACTTGCCGTCTTTGCTATTGAAAGAGCGCATCATCTATCTGGGGCTACCCCTGGTTTCCGCTGACGAGTACAAGCGCCAGTTGGGAGTCGATGTAACCAAGCTGATTATTGCTCAGCTGCTGTTTCTGCAGTTCGACGATCCCGACAAGCCGATCTACTTCTACATCAACTCTACGGGTACCTCCTGGTACACCGGGGATGCCATTGGTCAGGACACGGAAGCCTTTGCCATTTGCGACACTATTGGTTACGTGAAGCCGCCGGTTCATACCATCTGTATTGGTCAGGCCATGGGCACTGCTGCCATGATTTTGTCCGCAGGAACAAAAGGCTATCGCGCTAGCTTACCCCACGCCACGATTGTTCTGAACCAGCCTCGCATTGGCATGGGTCGGGGACAGGCCACGGATATCCAGATTCGGGCTAAGGAAGTGCTGGATAATAAAGCAGCGATGCTGGACATTCTGGCTCATAATACCGGCCAGGCAGCGACGAAGATTGCCAAGGACACGGACCGGATGTTCTACCTGACTCCCGAGCAGGCGAAGGAGTACGGCCTAATCGACCGGGTACTGGAGAGCACCAAAGACCTGCCCAAAGCAATGCCAGCGATGGCGTAGGAGTTGCAATGCCGGTTGATCAAATTCTTCGCGTTCCGTATCAGGTGCCTGGTAGCCAGAACTGGCAGTGGATTAACATCTACACTCGACTGAGCCAGGAGCGGATTATCTTTCTGAATCAGCCCATTACGATGGGGTTGGCTAATTCCGTGGTGGCAGCTCTGCTGTATCTGGATTCTGAAGAACATAAGCCGATTAATCTGTACATCAATTCCATGGGTGACCCGGTAACCGCCGGTATGGGCGACGCCACGGCTGGGCTTTCGGGGATTACTGCCACTCTGGCAATTCTGGACACGATGCAGCACATCAAGTCCGAAATTACGACCATTTGCCTGGGCCAGGCGATTGGGGTGGCGACGGTACTGTTATCTTCTGGAAGTAAAGGAAAACGGTACAGTTTGCCCAACGCCATGATTGCCCTGATGCATCCCAAAGTGGCAACCCAGGGCCAGGCTTCTGATATTCAGGTGAATGCGTCAGAAGTACTGTCCAAACGTCAGCTAATGATGGAAATTTTGTCTGACAATACCGGGCAATCGATCGAAAAGTTGAACAAGGACATGGATCGTAATTTCTATTTGACGCCCCCCCAGGCTTTGGAGTACGGACTGATTGATCGGGTTGTGGACTGAGCCCGGGT
Source organism: uncultured bacterium (assembly GCA_964590465.1). GTDB lineage: Bacteria > Cyanobacteriota > Cyanobacteriia > Phormidesmidales > Phormidesmidaceae > CAZPYG01. The sequence continues at coordinate 39,953 of CAZPYG010000028.1, forward strand.
ACTTTTGCCCAAAAAGTTTCAGCGTTTTTGTTGTCTGACCTCTCACGTGCCTAGGAGAAATTAATTATGCCTATTGGTGTTCCGAGCGTTGCCTATCGTATGCCCGGCAGCCCTTACGAACAGTGGATCAGCATTTATGAGCGACTGTTCCGGGAGCGGATCATTTTCCTATCTGAAGAGGTAAATGACAACATTGCCAATGCGATTGTGGCCTATTTGCTGTATCTGGATTCTGACGACAACAGTAAACCCATTTACCTCTACATCAACTCCCCTGGGGGTTCTGTGACCGCTGGGATGGCTATTTACGACACCATTCAGCATATTAAGTCGGAAGTCATCACCATTTGTGTAGGGTTAGCGGCTTCGATGGGGGCTTTTTTGCTCGCAGCTGGAGCTCCCGGCAAACGGCTAGCGCTACCCCATGCCCGGATCATGATTCACCAGCCCTTAGGAGGAACTCGCGGACAGGCTTCAGACATCGAAATTGAGGCTAAGGAAGTAATTCGGATCAAGCATGCTTTGAACGAAATGCTGGCTAAGCATACCGGCAAGCCCCTGGAGCAGGTTGAGAAGGACACTGACCGGGACTATTTTATGTCTGCTGAAGAAGCCATGAACTACGGCCTGATTGACCGGGTGATTGAGGAGAGAGCCCAAGCTACGGAAGCGGCCTGAGGATATGTTCCGATAAGGCGTGGGTCTGCCCCCGTCACTTTTTCTATAGTGGGCTTTACATTCCTATTTCTCTGAAACGCAGTGACATTGAAACTCCTGTTTAGCGAGGTAGGCTGTAGGAACCTACCTCGCTAAAGTTGGGCGTTGGGCGCACCTGTCACTGAACCTGCTCTATCCTTGGGGAGCGTCATCGGTCCTTGCCTCAGGAAACCTTGCGGATCCTCTCGCGGACGCCCCGCAGGTAGTACCATTCCTGGGAGAGTGTCCTTGGTCCTTGCCTTAGGGAACCCTCTCAGCACTAGTCTGGTCAGATTTTTCGGCAACCACAACGCCAAAAATGCCGTTCGGTTCCATATGAACTCGAAAATTTTGAACGCCAGCTGAGATCGCCCACATGCGAGTGAGTTCCCAAGGCCGTAGACGCATGACCCAGGAGCACTTCCAGGTCATAGCGTCCGCCGCCGCAGGCCACATCCAGCAAATTGCAGTGAATGCCCTGTTGATGGTAAGTCATCAGCACCTCCCTTAGGGTGGCCTTAAGCACTTTGGAACGTTCTCGAATACCTCGCCAGCCCTGGGAATTGAGGTACAACCAGTCAATTAGGGTGCCTAGGGGAGTAATGCCGCCAGGCTGGTTACGGTAGACATACTCCAGCATGACACCATGTTCTACAAACTGCTGTTTATGACCATTCCAGAACAGAGCCTCGCCGATGTGGGCTTTGCAGACGAAGGGCACCAGCAGGGGATCACCTTTTGGTATGGCTTTGCCAAATCCCCGCAGGCAGATAGGCACAATGGGCACATCGGGATGGCGCTTGGCCAGGTGGGCGATGCCGCCTTTAAATTCGCTTAGGCTTTCGGGTTGGCCTCGGGATCCTTCTGGATAGAGAATCAGGATTTGCTTTTTAGCCAGGGCTTCAGCGCAGTGCTTGAAAAAGTGGCGATGGGAGCAATTGCGATCGCGGTTTTTATGGCTGGACTCGCAGGTTAGGGGAATGATGTCTAATACCCTGCGGCTGAACCAGGCCAGCAGGCGGTTGCGATGCAGAAAATAATCGGCATTGGCAGCGGGGCGGAGTTGGTTAGCCATGGACAGAGGGAACAGGGCCATCAGGGCGAAGGTACAGATAGGGCGGGTGGCTCATGGTATAAACCGTCAGCATCAAGCCCCAGTGCAGGGTACCAATGGCATTCAAAAACCCTTTGGTATCTCCTGTCAGCATCATCTGCATGGACAAGAACAGGAACATATAGATGGGGATAAAAATCAGAAACATGCCGTACCAGCCGATGTAAATCCAGAAATACTGGACGACGATGGCCAGGTAGGCCCATAGCAGTACTCTGCGATCGGCCAGGCGGGTGGGAATTAGCGACAGGTATTCCCGCAGGGCCAAAAAGCTGAGCAGCGCAAAGAACAAAATCGCCACGGTGCGGTTGAGGATCAGGGTCAGGGTGAACACCGTCACTATCACCCACCAGGACTGGATGCGCTGGTTCAGTTCGCTATGGTCTTTGCCGGGACGGCGCACGGTAAAGATAGCAGCAACACCACTGGATAGAATCAGGAGACCGTACACTCCCGTCAGGGTCCACAAAACCGGTATGGGAAGGGCTATTGACATGGGAACACCTGCCGCAGAGTGGATCGGACGCGGTTGACGATAGTCCAGAGTTCCAGCCCGATAACGGCGATCCAAATGCCTGAAAGCCAGCCTCCGGGGACCATACCAAATCCTAGAACCAGGGCCAGGGCAGCGAAGACCAGGCCGCAGCCGTTTTTGAAATGCCGGTTTTGCTTGGTAAAGGCTAACCATGAATCCTATCGGTAACTCATGGCCTTATCATGACTGCCCTACTGGGGTAGTGAAAATGAGCAGGACGTTGCGATATCAAGCTTTCTGAAGAACTGCGAGGCTTATAGAATCACTCCGAAGTAGAGCGAAGTTTTTAGGCATACTGGCAGTGGTCGGATGATGTATCGGCTGTTTGAAACCCCATGACTTTGGGAATTGGGGTACATCTTGTTTAGGGGGCAGAAGGCACAAGGCACAAGGCAGAAGGTGAAAATTTTTTGGCAGAGTGCATCTCAAGTTTTGAGGTTCAAATTTATTCCAATCTTCTATGCCCCCTCGGCGACAATCCCCAGCGATGAAAAGCAGGTTATTTTCAAAGCTTTTCTTTGAGTCCCGACTGCACATGTTGCGCTTTAGCTCCCCTGCCCCTGTAAGTAGCCCTGAATAGAAGAAACAGTATTACCACCATGTCCGAGGTCTTTCCCTTTGAGTCTGAAGTCTTGTATCGGTGGTTGCCGGAAGCCCGTTATCACCAATATTTGGGCCAGCCATTATGCCACCGGAATGCGGGTGCTGCGGCGATGCGATTACCAGATGCCCTGTATCCCACAACCAGGAGTGCGAGGTCAAGTTTTTTGCTTCGCCCAGTCAGGGATTACACCTGAGCCAGGTCACCGAGGTAGACCCCTTCAAGATAGCGTTACCGGGGGATGACCAGTGCCGGGCAGTGTTTGTGCACAGCTGGATGATTGAACAGCCCTACCAGGTCCAGGCCCAGGCGGCTTTTTTACAGGATGCCCAACGTACCCTTGATGCCATGCGCCAGGACTTCCCCAATCTGATGGATTTATACACCCTGATTATTCATCCCAGCTACGCTGAACTGGCCTATTCCCTAGGGTTTCAAAAGACGAGTGCTGACCCTAAACTGCCGCTTTACTGGATGTATCAGAGGCTGGATCGCTTCCTTGATCTGAAAATCCTAGAAATCTTCAAGACCTAAAACGCTGACAGATCAGATTTGACCTACTTTAAGGTTGCTCCAGGCGGCGTTTGAGGTCTTCGACCGCCGCCCTTGCTTGCTCAAGATCAGGAGCTTTGATTTGCTCTCGCATAGTCAGTGACTCTTCACGATATGCAAGGGCTTTAGTCAGATCGTTTTGTTGTTCTGCAATTGAGACTATGGAATCTAACTTCTTAAGCAACTCGACAATACGACTAACTGACCACTCGATAGCTAAGGAGGCATCAAAAAGCTCGATAGCCTTATCTAGGTCCCCTTGACTGAATTTTAGGATTGCAAGGTGATGCAAAATATCAGACTGTCCTTTGGCGTCTCCCGTTTGCTCAGCAATCGCTAATGATTGCTGATAGAGAGTAATTGCTTTATCGGCCTTTCCCTGCTCCATCTTAAGTTTACCAGGAAGGGAGAGGGTACTTTTCTGACTTTGAAGATTGTTCGTTTTTTACCCAACTCCTGAACCTGCTCGTATAACGCAATTGCTTCGTCTATTCTCTCTAGAGAAAGTTGGCAGTGAGCCATACATTTCATGTCGCTAATTGCAGGAAGCGAACGCTCAATACACCGATTAATCTCGAGAGCTTGTCGAAAAAGAGACATCGCCTCTTCGGTATCACCGATTACTTCTTGGCAATGCGCAAGTTCATGCGAGGATTCTGGCACGGTAATCGGGTGGTTCTAGCGTCATGGAAGTCTGTCGCTCCCTGGAGTTTTGCCCATTGTATGGCAGTCCACCTGACAAGGTTCCAGGAAAGATAATGCGGAAAAGATTTGTCTTCAGCTGTATTTAAGAAATTTTTGCCCTAATCCACCACCTCAGTCTTAGGCGTCAGCAGCAGGTACAGGCAGGGCACCACCACCAGAGCACTCGCCGTCGCCGCCACCAGACCAAAAATAATCGCGCTACACAGGGGCATCCAGGTGGGGTCGCTGAGGGCCAGGGGAATCAAGCTGATGATGGTAGTGATGCTGGTGGTCAGGACGGGACGCAGACGGTCGGCTACCCCCTGGGCGGCGGCCTGTTTTACCTTCATGCCGTCTGCCTGGTAGTGGTTCATGGTGTCGACCATGACGATGGCGTCGTTCACCACGATGCCCGTCAGGGCGATGATGCCGATGAAGGCGGTGAAGGAAAAGGCAATATCTGCCAGAAAGAAACCGCCGATGGTGCCGATCAGGGCGAAGGGAATGGCCAGCAGAATAATGAAAGGCTGCCGGAAGGACCCCAACTGCAGCACCAGCACCGCAAACACCAGGAACACCGCCAGGGCCAGGGCCTGCCCGGCAGAGCCGAAGGTTTCCGCCTGGTCTTCGGTTTCGCCGCCGAAGCTGTAGCTGTACCCCTGGGGCCAGGTCTGCTGCAGCTCCTGTAGACGGGGTTCCAGGGCGGTGAGGATGTCGTTGACGGTGCGGTTTTCATTTTTGGCGAGGACTGTGGCGGTCCGTTCGCCATCCCTCCGGGTGATGGAAAGGGGAGCCTCCGCCTGGACCGGATTCACCACCGCCCCGGCTGAGATCACTTCTTCGTTGGGATTGTTGGTGAAGAATCGGGCTGACAACAGCTCATCCCGCCGGGTGGGGCCTCCCACACGACCTTCCCTGGAGGGCCAGGCGGTGCTGAGGCGAATTTCCAGATCCTCCTGATCGCCGCCGATGGCGAAGTCCCCCACGTCGATGGCGCGGGTGTAGTACTGGGCCTGGGCGGCCAGCTCATCTTCGCTGAGGTTGTAAAAGGAAAGCTCTTCCCGTTTGGGCACCAGGCGCAGGTCCTGCTGCAGTTTCCCCAGATTGTCGCGTACGTCGATGGCACCGGGAATTTGCCGCAGCTCGCTCTGCACCTGCTTGGCGATTTCCCGCAGGCGGCTGAGGCTGGTGCCGCGAATTTCTATCTGGATCGGGTCCCCCGCCTGGGCTGCCTGCTGGGCATTAAGCACCAGGGTGGCACCGGGATAGCGGTTGACGGCAGCTGCCAACTCGTCCCGCAGGTCGTGCAGGTATTCGTAGGAAACCTGGTCTCGCTCGTTCTCGGGGAGGAAGGTGCCGGAGAAGCCCACCAGGTAGCTGCCCTCGGTGGGCTGCAGTTCCCCAGAGGCCACCAGGTTACTGCGCCGACCCACGTATTTGATCACACTTTCCAGATAATCCTTGTTCTGCAGAATGGTGCCCAGGTCGTCTGCAATCCCCTGGGAGGTGTCCAGGGTGGTGGTAGGCGGCAGTTCTACATTCACACTAAAATTACGCTGGTCTCCCTCGGGGAAGAAGATCACGTCGATCTGGCTAAAGGCAGTGACGGTGACGAAAAACAGCGCCACCGTGCCCAGCACCCAGGCCCAGGCGGTTTTGCGATTGCGAATGGTGTGGCGCAGACTCCAGCGGCTCCAGCGGCGGGAGGCGGCCTGGCTGAGGCGATCGATACGGGACTTCTGCTCTGTCCCTTTTACGCCACCCAACAGGTAGCGGGAGAGGGGGATGTCGACCAGGATGGCGATCGCAAAACTCAGCACCAGACAAATAATCGCCGTGTAGGGCAGCAGCTGAATAAACTTGCCCAACGTGCCGGTAATGGCCAGCAGGGGAAACAGGGCCAGGATGGTGGTGAGCTGCCCCGCAAAGGCCGGTGGCGCGTAGGTCTTTACCGTCTTAAGCGCCGCCTGGTCGAAGGGCAGGCCCTGCACAAAGATGAACTCGTGCATCCCCTCCATCATCAGAATGAACACATCCACCAGAATCCCCAGGGCCAGCACCATGCCGATCAGCACCATGTTGTTGAGGGTCTGCCCGGTAAGCCAGAGGATGGCCATGGCTCCCAGAAACGTCAGGGGGATGGAGAGTCCGGCAATCAGCGCTTCCCGCCAGGAGAGGGCGATAAACAGCACCACAAACACCGCCGCCATGGCCTGCAGGGCGTTGACGAACAGGTTGCCCAACTGCTCCCAGATGATGTCCGCCTCGCTGGAGATGACCCTATACTCCATGCCGCTGGGCCAGTCGTTGGGGTTCTGGCGAATCTGGTCCATGGTGGCCAGCACCCGGTCGATCACCTCAATGGAATCCTGCCCCGGCACCTTTTTGATGCCCACGCTGACCACCGGCTCGTAGGGTTCCCCCTGGGTGCTGATGTAGGCGCGGGTTTCCTCCTGCTCCAGCTGGCGGGAAACGGTGGCCAGTTCCTCCAGGCGCACCACTCGCCCCTCCA
>CAZPYG010000029.1:0-41257 GCA_964590465.1 uncultured bacterium
GGGGGCGGAAGAGGTCTGTTTTAGTGTACTGGGTGGGAAGGGGAGAGGGGTAAGGGAGGGCCGGGGCCGGGAAGGGATGGAGTAGAGGGGGCGGGCAGGAGCCTTTTCCCATCGCTGGCATGGTCCTCCTGAGATCTCCCTTAACCCAATCTTGCCCTTGCCCGGTGCTGACCTGGACCTTGCATCAGGGCAGATGAAACCCCGTGATTTTACGAGGCGGGACGACTGGCGGGGGGCGTAAAGGCCTGTTGCAGGGTAGCGGTACGATTTTCCAGGGTTTCGGTGGCGGGGGGAATCCAGAGGGATTCGTAGAAGAAGAAGGACATGCCAGCAAGGGCGCGATCTCGCAGGGCCGCAATCTGATCATCGATAATATCCATGCCCACGGGGTTAGCCCTGAGACCACTCAAAATACCGACACTGGTGGGAATTTTTTGCAGAGCGGTCTGGGCGGAGGGCTTGTTCATTTCCCAGATAAAGCGATCCGTATCGTCGCGATAAATTTGAATCACTAATTCGTCCACCAGGCCCCGGTTAACCCACTCGGGCCAGTCCTGGAGATAGTTGACATAGGCGAAGGGATAGGGATTAGGGGAAATTGAAACGACAGCATTAGGACGCCGGGCCTTGACCAGTTGGTACACCTCTCCCAGGAAATTGGTGACTTTTTCAGCCCGCCAGGCCATCCACTCTGCATTACGAGGATCGGCGGGGGGCTCTGCACCGTTATGATCCTGCCGGTAGAGGGCGATGGTGTAAGGGTCGTAGCCAAACTCCACGGGCAGGCCCAGGTGGTCGTCGAACTGGAAGCCATTGATGTCGTAGTTGGACACCAATTCATTAATCAGTTCCAGCTGAAATTTTTGCACCTGGGGATGGAACGGGTTCATCCAGCGGCGAGGCAACACGCCTCCCTCCAGCCAAATGCCGGGGTCGCCAACGGTGGGATCAAGCCCGTCCTCGAACCCGGCGGGAGGCATCGCTGATGCTCCGGAATTATCCCCATCCGTTAGATCCTGGGGCTCTACGCGCACCTGGGTAAACCAGTCTGGATGGCGGCGATAGAGTTCATAGTTGGCGGGGGCCATAAAGCCAAATTCGAACCAGGGAATCACCGCCAGCCCTCTGGCATGGCCGAAGTCAACCACCTCCTGCATCATGTCTCGCTCTCCCTGGGCGGCTTCCAGGGCAGGAGTGCTGAGGTCGCCGTAGAGGTGCTGGTTATCCCCTAATTCTCGCTCGGCGGTGCGGCTGGGATAAAGGGTATAGCCCCAGTTCCAAACCGTGGGATACAGGGTGTTGAAGTTAAGGTCAGCCAGACGATTCACCGCTGACTGCAGGGCGGCGGTGGAAAATAGCACCTGACTGTCAATATTTGTCAGCCAAACCCCTCTTAATTCCTGCTGCGGTACCGGCACGGGTGCCGCCAGATTGGCCGTCGCTACCCAGGCCGGATCAATCGTCCGCCGCAGATTACTATCTGGCGCAGCGCGACATAGCAGGGCGGCCGCTTCCCCTCGGGTCAGCCTTTGGGTCGGGTTGAGTTGATTGCCCTCGGGATAGTTGACCATGACGCCCTGGGCTAGCGCGGCGGCGACCCCCTCCCTGGCATAGGCGGGAACCTGAGCACCATCCACCAGACTGGTGTTGAGCAGAGCATTAGCCTTGATCTCAAAGCCGGTGTTGACCTTGGCCGCCAGGGCCATCATGGCTTCCGCCCGCAGCAGAGAACGCTGTGGCTGATAGAACTGGGGGGGATAGTGGGAAACCACATTGGCGAAATAGGTTAACCCCAGGTCACGCTCCAGGGGACCGGCCCAGCTGCCCGCCTGCCCGGGGGGAAACACCCGATTCAGGGCACCTACGAAATCTCCCCAGGTGATGTCCTGGTTCGGGTAGAAGTAGCCTTCAGCATTGGGGACCGCAAGGCCTCGCCGAGCCAGGGCGGTGATACAGTCAGCCGCCCAATGCTGGCTGATGTCGATGGGAATCCTGGCCCCTTCAGGCTCGGCCTGGGGCTGCTCAGGGGGTAAGGTTTCTGACCCGGGGATGGCATCCAGAATGTCTTGCAGGGTGGGTTGTTGTTTACTGGCGGCTGAACTTTGGGGAGATGGGAAAGTCGATGGGGCAGATTTAGCCATTAACGGCAGTGGGCTATGGAAGGCCATGGCAAGCACCAATGCTCCGATAAAACTCCCTAACCGCAGTCCCAGTCGCCGCCATTGCCAGAACCGATTCATTGCACTGCCCCAATAATCAATTGATGTTTTACAGATGTTTTCCAGATTGATGTTTTATAGCAAGTTCAGCCCCGGATGGGTAGCCTTTGACGGTAATGAGGGAGTCGCCGTTTCGCCTGTCTACGGCATCATCAATGGTGAATTGTAAGGTGTTAGCGTGGTGTTGAGTTGGCGCGACCCACCGTTTATCAGCTTCCGTGGGTCGCGCTTTGCTTGACCCACGCCACGGTATACCTGAATTTTTCATCTGGACAGAGCCCGGCCCTGGGCTAAGCATAAATCACTGCGACCTGGGCCGGGGCGGCACCTTGAGCTACCCCTATCGCAGCAGTTGATCGATCATGCCGTTTGCCTGGGAGCCATACCCGCCGCCGAAGAGGTTGAAGTGGTTGATGACGTGGTACAAGTTGTACAGCGTCTTGCGCACTGTGTGGTACCCCTCGTCCAGGGGATAGGCCGCATTGTACGCTTCATAGAAGGCCGGGGAAAAGCGCCCAAACAGTTCCGTCATGGCCATATCTACTTCTCGATCGCCGTAGTAGGTGGCCGGGTCCAGAATGACGGGTTCCCCCTCCTGGGTAACGGAGGCGTTGCCGGACCAGAGGTCACCGTGAACCAGGGCCGGGGCTGGGTCGTGACCGGCCAGTAATTCGGGTAATGCGGCCAGGAGCTCATCCTGGCGGGGGAAGTGCCCCCCGCGGCGGTTGGCCAGCTTGAACTGGTAGCGCAGGCGATACTCCCGAAAGAACTCGACCCAGTCAGCTGTCCAGGGATTCTGCTGAGGGGTGTCGCCAATGGTGTTATTTTGCCGCCAACCAAAGCCCCTGGGGCTGATGACCCGATGCATGGCCGCCAGGTTGGCCCCCATGCGCTGCCAGGAGTCTGCTTTGCCGTAGCCAAAGTCCAGCCATTCCATCGCGATATAGGCTGAATGATCGGACACCCCCCAACAAATGGGCTGGGGGACCCGAATGGTGTGGCTGTCGTACATTTCCTTCAGGCCCAGGGCTTCGGCTTCAAACATCGCCATTTGGGAGGCCTGGTTACATTTGAGGAAAAAATCCCGGCTACCGTCGCTGATGCGGTAAGCCTGATTGATACAGCCTCCGCCCACGGAGCTGCGATCTTGAATGGTGAACGGGGTGCCGGTTTTGTCGCTGATGTGTTGAGCGATCGCAGCCCACATCGTTACCCTCCTTCCTACGCCTGGGTCGGTTGCAGTACTACTACACCATAGGCCTCCGGCGACAGGTAGCGTTGGGCCGCCGCCAGCAAATCGTCTACCGTTAGTTGCTGAACAGAGTTGGGGTAATTGACCGCATGGGCAATGTCGCCGGTGAGGGTATGGTAATAGCCATACAGCCCAGATCGATCGCTGGGACTTTCGTTGGCAAAAATGAAGCGGTTCGCTAACTGGGTTTGAATCCGGCGCAGTTCGGCGGGGTTAACGGGTTCCCGGGTAATGGTGCGAATATGTTGGGCAATGGCCTCTTCGACCCGATCCAGGTGGTCCATCGTTAGCTTGGCCGATACCGTAAACACCCCCTGATGGGCCAGGGTCATATTGCTGCAGCCAACGCCGGATACCAGTCGCCGTTCTTCCCTCAGATCCCGCACCAGGCGTGATGTGCGACCCCGCCCCAGGATCGAGGCCAAGACATCCAGGGCATAGGTTTCTGGTAATTCGATCAGGCCTGGCACCCGCCAGGTCATAATCAGTCGGGCCTGGGTCAGGACTGGATCCCGGTGCGAAGCCCGGTGAATCTGGGTGAAGGGAGGTTCTAAACCACAAATCTGCAGCGGCTCCAGCTGGGCAATGGATGGAGCCACCGGGGATGAGCGCTTCCCTTGAGCCTGCTCAAAGCCAGCGGTCACGGTGTCAATCAGGGCTTCTACCGGCAAGTTGCCAACCGCCACGGCAGTGACATTCTGGGGCTGGTACCACATGGTGTGGAATTGCCTCATCTGGTCCACCTGCAACCCTTCGATCACTTCGGTGGGGCCTAAAACCGGACGCCGATAGGGAAGTCGGTCAAATACCATTTCCATGGAGCGGGCAAAGGTGCGGCGGCGGGGATTATCTTCTGCCCGGCGAATTTCTTCGAGAATGACAGGCCGTTCCCGTTCAAAATCCTCCGCCGTCAGGCGGGGGGTCATCACCAGCTGAATTTGCAGGGGAGCCAAATCGGCAAAATCCTTCGGGGCGGTGGTGATGTAGTACTGGGTGTAGTCCTGACTGGTCATGGCGTTGGTCAGGGCCCCACGGGCTTCAATCAGGCGCTCGAACTCCCCTGCTTTGAGGTCATGGGTCCCTTTGAAAATCATGTGTTCCAAAAAGTGGGCCATGCCGTTAATCGAGTCGCTTTCAACGGCGGACCCCACCCCCAGCCAAAGACTCAGGTTGACGACCTCCAGCGGCATTTGCTCTGCAATGACGGTTAGCCCGTTGGGCAGGCGACGAATCGTGGGTGACACCAGGAGTGCAGGAGCAGCAGGCGCTGGGGATGAAATCATAAAAACCGTTAAGCTGATGCAGCAAAAGTAATACAGCTTTGAATATCTTAACGACTGCCATCCTCCCCAGGTGGGTTTGGGGCCTATAAATGTATCGGAATGATAGGAATTTCCGGATATGCCTCAATCGGTCGTTCATTCTTGGGAAAGTGTTGTAAATTCCTGATATAACTCTCGTTCTGGCGTCATGGGGGCTTGTGCTGATGCAAGCTCAGTCACGGCAGCAGGACTGGGAAAACGACTGTCCCGGGGGGAGGAACGGCATGGGCACCTGGATCAAGGAAACAGACAAGGCAATTTACCTGATGCAGGGAGGCTACTGGATCTCTCGCATCACCAAATATCCATCCCAATCGAATCCTAAGGAAAAGGTGGTCAACATTACCGGGTTGCGATCCTGGTTTACCCGACCTGACTATCCCAGGGCCATGACGGTAGCCATTGGTACCGGGGCTGCTGAACCTGATCCCATGCCCCCTAAACCGCCCCCCACCAGCGGCCAGATCAACGCCAGTGGTCTGGAAATTATCAAGCACTTCGAGGGCTTGCGCACCACCTCCTACCAAGATTCGGTCGGAGTGTGGACCATTGGCTATGGGCATACTTCCATGGCTGGTCCGCCCTCCGTCGGGCCAAATATGACGATTTCCACTGCGGAAGCCGAGGAAATTCTTAAGCGAGACCTGGGGGTTTTCGAGAAAGCCGTTTCTGGCGCGACAACCCGCACCCCCACCAGCGACCAGTTTTCGGCCATGGTTTCGTTCACATTTAATGTGGGGGCCAGCGCCTTTCGGGATTCCACTCTCCTAAGAAAACACAACGCCGGGGATATTTCCGGGGCCGCCGATGAGTTTCTGCGTTGGGTCTATGCTGGAGGGCAAGTCCTGCCGGGGTTAGAGCGGCGGCGTAAGGCCGAGCGGGCCCTGTATCTGAGTCAGAATTATCGGCAGTTTATGTGATGGACTGGAGTTGGCCCCTGGGGGGCAGGGCACCGGGCAGCGACCCCAAGCACCCTATTTAAACCTTGTCCAAAGCCAAAGGAGGAGTGCTGCCTAAGGGGAAACCGCTGTTTTCGAACTGGACTTGGTATAAATGCATACATTAAATTCGAGACTTCAGTAACCCAGGGCTTCGTAATGGACGTTATATATGATTTATGTATAGTTATATATAGCACTTTGACAGGATGTAAAGAATCGCCATGGTTTGTTGGCTTTCTTGGGGAAAAATAGGAGCAGATATCCCGCAGTTAAAGTTGTTATAGGGGGATATCTGCTCCCGCGAGTTCTGCTCCTTCCCTCAATTTTTCTATGGATAGTCCCAGGGAAAGCTCCCATGAAGCTTACGATCAATCAGGTGATGCGCTCCTGGCTAACCTGTTTCAAAGGGTATTGACAAAAGAAAACGAGTTCTGTTTTGCGGGGCAAAATTTATTTTGTAAATTTCGGCTGGATGGCACGTTGACCTTTGTTAACCGGGCCTACGGAGACTATTTTCAGAAATCTCCCCAGGCCCTGGTAGGTCGTAGCCTGCTTGAACTGGTGCCGGCCACGGTCAAGGGGAAAATTGCTCAACAACTGCGGGAGTTAGAGCAGCTTACTCCAGAGCATCCAGCGCTTATTCAGGAACATGAAGGCCTGGCCCCCGATGGTTCTATTCGCTGGCATCGATGGATGAATTTGGCCCGGTTTGATGCCCAGGGTCAAATTGTAGAACTCCAGGCGGTGGGCTACGACATTACGGAGCAGAAGCAGCTTGATCAGACTCTGCAAAAAAGCGAAGCATTATTGAATTTGTTGTTCACTCAGAGTTTGGATGGCTTTTTCTTTATGATGTTGGATCAACCCATTTATTGGAATGATTTAGCTGATAAAGAAGCCCTGCTGGACTATGTCTTTGACCACCAGCGCATGGTGCGGTGTAATCAGGCCTTGCTAGATCAATATTTTGCCACTGCAACGGACTTGATTGGTGCTACTCCGGCCCGGTTATTTGCCCATGATTTAGCCGCCGGACGCCAGGCCTGGCGACAGCTGTTTGATAACGGGCATTTACATGTCGAAACCCATGAACGCCGGTTTGACGGCTCCCCCATGTTCGTTGAGGGAGACTACATCTGCCTGTACGATTCCGAGGGACGCATTACCGGACATTTTGGGGTTCAGCGGGATATTACCGATATTAAATCGGCGGTCCAGGCCCTGGCCGAGAGCGAGGCAAATTATCGGTTATTGGTGGAGCACCAAACCGATTTAGTTGTCAAAATAGACCGCGACAATCGGTTTTTGTTTGTCAGCCCTTCCTACTGCGACCTCTTTGGTAAATCTAAGCATGAACTGCTGGGTAAAACCTTTATGCCGCTGATCCATGAAGAGGATCAGGCATCGACTCGGGGCAGCATGGACAAGCTGTTCGCCCCTCCTTATACCTGCTATCTAGAGCAGCGAGCGATGACGGTGCAGGGCTGGCGGTGGCTGGCCTGGTCAAACCGGGCCGTGCTCAACGAAGCGGGAGAAATTCAGGCCATCGTCGGTGTCGGGCGGGATATTACCGAACGGAAAATTGCAGAACTAGCCCTGCAAAAGTCAGAAGAGCGGTTTCGTACGGCGATGGATGCGGCCCAGGTGGGCACCTGGGATTGGGATATTCAAACCGGGGAGATAGTCTGGTCTGCCACCATGGAAGCGTTGATGGGGTTGCCGCCCAGCAGCTTTGACGGGACTTTCAAAACGGTAAAGTCTTTAATCCATCCAGAAGATCAGAAACGGGTGACGGAGGCAATCCGGGCCGCCATAGAGGACGATGCAGATTACTGCATCGAGTTTCGTTTCGTTCGCCCCGATGGGGCTGTGCGCTGGGCCCTGGGTAAAGGGGATGTAGTCCGGGATCAGGGGGGGACTCCTCTCCGCATGACTGGCGTTGATATCGACATTACTAACCGTAAGCGGGTTGAACTTAAACTCCAGGAAAGCGAAGCTCGGTTCCGCAATATCACGTCTAACCTGCCCGGGGCGGTATTTTGCTATGTGCTGCACCCCGACGGCACCGACGAAATTACCTTTATGAACCAGGGATGCCGGGATATTTGGGAAATGGACGCTGCCCTGGTGCAAAAAAACACCGATCCCCTCTGGGCCATGGTGCACGATGAAGACCGTGGCCAAATATGGACCCTGGTGCAGCAGTCGGCCGCCACTTTAAAGCCCTGGTCCTGCGAGTTTCGGATTGTTACTCCCGCTGGCAAAGTGAAATGGCTCCAGGGGATGGGCCGACCTGAACGCCGACCCAATGGCGATGTGGCCTGGGACACGCTGATCCTGGATTTTAGTGATCGCAAACAGACCGAACTGGCCCTGACCGCCACCGGCCAACAGCTGCAGTCTTTTCTCGACAACTCTCCCGCCATGGTGTGCCTGTTTGACTCAACCGGGCGCTACTTAAAAGTGAACCAGGCCGGTGCAGCCGTGTTTGGCTTACCCCCTGAGGACCTCACCCATAAAACCTTTGCTGAACTGCTGCCGCCGGAAATTGTCGATACGTTTATGGGGCGAGTTCAGCAACTGGTCACAACCCGGACCCCGCTGGTGGTTGAAGACCGCTTGCCGATAGGTGGCCAGGAGAAAATTCTCCAGACCATTTTGTTTCCGGTGGCTACCAATGCCGACGGCACCGAGATTATGGGGTCTATCGCCACCGATATTACCCTACTGGTGGAAGCCCAGGCTATCCTTCAGCGCCAGGCGGAGGAAGAGCGCCTAATTCGCACTATGACCCAACACATTCGAGAGTCGCTGGATTTAGACCAAATCCTGCAGACCACGGTTGAGGAGATTCGGGAGTTTTTACAGACCGACCGGGTCCTGGTCTACCGCTTCAGCGATGACGGGAGCGGCGACATGATTGTGGAGTCGGTGGCGTCTCCCTGGACCGTAGTGCTGGGCACCACCATCAAAGATCCCTGCTTTGGGGGAGATTTAGCCAGCCAGTATCTGCAGGGGCGGATTGGGCAAATTGACAATATTCATCAGGCCCATATTCAGCCCTGCCATAAGAACCTGTTAACCCAGTTTCAGGTTCAGGCCAATCTGACCATTCCCATCAACTGCCGGGGGCAATTGTGGGGGCTGCTGTGTGTTCATCACTGCCAGGCCCCTCGCCCCTGGCAAGAGGATGAAATCCGCCTGCTGCGGCAGATTGCTGATCAGGTGGCCATTGCCCTGTATCAAAGCCGACTCCTGTCGGAAAGTAAAGCCCGGGCGGCCCAGGAAAAACTGCTGAATGATATTGTGGCCGCCATCAGCGATAGTTTGGAATTGACCGAGGTGCTACAGCGGGCTACCAACGAAATGGTCAGTACCTTTCAAGCCAGCCGTAGCCTGATTATTCTTTGCCATCCCGAAACCCATCAACAAACCCTCATGACCACCGCGGCGGCGGCGGGAATCGATGACTTAAGGGGCATGTCTATCCCCATTGTTAACAATCCCATTGCCCAAATGGTGCTTAGCCAGGATGACCCCGTGGCGATCGATGACATTGTTCAGTATCCGCCTCTAGGCCCCCTGCGGCCCCTGATGGAGACCATAAAAACCCAGGCGATTTTGGCCGTAGCAATTTGTTATCGAGGTGAATTTAAGGGTATTTTGAGCCTGCACCAGTGCCATGGTCCCCGGCACTGGAGTCATGAAGAGAAACGCCTGCTCAAACGGGTGGCTGACCATCTTGCTATTGCCATTCAGCAGGCCGAGCTGTATCAACAGGCCCAGGCCGAACTAGGCGAACGCAAACGGTTAGAAGCCCAACTCCGCCACGAAGCTTTCCATGACCGTCTGACCACCCTACCCAACCGAGCCTTTTTTCTGGAGCAGCTGTCGGTTGCCCTGGATCGCCTGCAGCAGGTCTGCCATAACCGCCCTCGGGAAGACAACTGTCTGGAAAACGGTCGACAGTATCAGACCGCGTATCTCTACCAATTTGCGGTTCTGTTTCTGGACCTGGACCGATTCAAAATTATTAACGATAGTTTGGGCCACAGCTTCGGCGATACCCTCCTGCAGATTGTGGCCCAGCGCCTGCGGGACTGTTTACCCCAACAGCACTTTGCGGCCCGGTTGGGGGGAGATGAATTTGTTGTTTTATTAACGGAGTTAGACGACGCGAAGGAGGCCACGGAAGTGGCGCTGGCCATTCACAAGGCCCTGGAAGTTCCTATTTTGCTGCAGCAGCACGAAGTGTTCATTCGGGCCAGCATTGGCATTGCCCTCAGTTCCCCGGAATACACCGAACCGGATCAGCTGCTGCGAGATGCCGACATCGCCATGTATCAGGCCAAGGAGGGAAATCGGGAATATGCCATTTTTGATGCCCCCATGCATACCCTGGCGGTGCAGCAGATGCAGCTCGAAAACGATTTGCGCCACGCCATCGAACGCCAGGAGTTTGAGCTGTACTACCAACCCATCGTGCATTTGGGGAATGGTCATCTGCAGGGGTTTGAAGCGCTAATTCGCTGGCGACATCCCACCCGCGGTCTGGTTTCCCCCGCCGACTTTATTCCGGTGGCCGAAAACGCCGGCTTAATTACCGCCATCGACCTGTGGACCCTGAATCAGGCCTGTGGGCAGATGCACTGGTGGCACCAGCAGTTTCCCCGGCATCGCGACTTAACCATAAACGTGAACCTGTCCGGCAAGCAGTTCGTGCGCCCTGACCTGATTCAGAAAATTGACCAGGCCCTGGCCAGCACCAGCCTTCAGGGTCACCACCTAAAGCTGGAAATTACAGAAAGTGTCCTGATCCAAAATGCGCCCCTGGCCATCGACATTTTGAGCCAGCTCCAGGGCAGGCAGATTACCGTCTGCATGGACGACTTTGGCACGGGCTATTCCTCGCTGAGTTATCTGCACCGCTTTCCGGTGGATGTGCTGAAAATTGACAAGTCCTTCATTGCTGGCCTGCAGACGGAGCAGCATGGTAGCCAGGAGGATGGCGAAATTGTTCGAGCCATCCTCAGCCTAGCCAACAGCCTGAATCTGGCGGTGGTGGCGGAAGGCATTGAAACCGCCGAGCAATTGAGCTATCTCAAGGCCAATCACTGCCAGGGGGGGCAGGGCTATTTCTATGCCAGGCCCCTATCGGCCTCGGATGCAGCCATTTACCTGAAAGCACACTTTTAATACCAGTTTGCCGAAGTTTGCCTGACCCACTTACCCCTGCCTCAGACCTGGCCCTGGCAGAGCGATAGCAGATAGGAAGGACTGTGAAGCGTTATGCTGCAGATGTTCCGATTGAGCAATGGGTTATGGCAAAACGCAAATCAGGTTCCAATGCCGGCGAAGGTGCCGTTTACCGGGAGTTTGGTAAGCCCGATGTCTTAGCCAGGGCGGTGCCAGATCTGCCCCCCAATCAACACAATCTGCGGGTGCAGGCGAGCCGCAAAGGGCGCAAGGGCAAAACCGTTACCGTGATTACTGGCTTTCAGCATGCCCCGGATACCCTTAACACCCTGGCTAAACAGCTCAAAGCCCAATGCGGTACCGGCGGCACCGTCAAAGATGACACCATTGAAATTCAGGGCGACCATGGTCAAAAACTAGTCGATTTGCTGGCGGGTAAGGGCTATCAGGTGAAACGGAGTGGTGGTTGACCCGTCCATGGTTTGGACTCGGCCAATCACGGCCGCTCGGGTAGGTTGCATTACGGTTAAAACGTTGTGCTAGGGCAGTGGGGCGCGGGCATCGTTCTGGTAGACAGACTCGGCCTCTACTTGAGCCAGCAATGCGCCAATAACTTTTTTAATTTTCTGGGAATTGAGGATTCTTCCCAGGGACTCCAAAAACTCCTTTTCAGAAGCTGCTACCAGGGTAGTCCAGGGATTGGTCGAGGCAACCCGTCCGACGACTTCTTTGGAAACATCATCGTCTAAAAGGAACAGCCTGACGGGGTATAGTTCGATAGAATGCTGGATGCTAAAAGGCCTGTAGCTGTATCCAAGCATATTGGCGAGGATCAAAAATTCGTAAGAGAATCCATCGCTTCCCTCTCGAGATAGACTTCTCGTAGTGGCCTCTATCAAATTATTCGTCCTATTTCCCAGGATCACAGCTTGTGCGCCCAGGATTGAAATAGGGGTTTGAATTGGCGAAGCAGTTATTTCTTGAGGCCACAGATCCATGGTAGTTCCCCTGATACTGACAAAGAATACACTACGGTGCTCCTACGGAGACACAGTGCTCTTTGTTTTAGCGAGAGATTATATTGGGTTAAATATTTTCCATCGGGAAATGACAAATTAACAACGTGAGGGCAAAAAAATGAATAGATTTATATTTGCATCATAGTGATTGTCTCGCTATGAGACATTAAAATATTAAGCTTTGTAAGCAGATGGCAGGGGATAAAATTTCTCGTTCTTCCAGTTGCTTTCTAAGGGAGAATATTGAGCGGTTAGTCTGCGTCATTACCACGCCGATGGGAATCCATTCGGGAGCAAGATATCCGTCGTGGATTCCCTTTTGCAAGTCAGTTTCACAGCGCACATCAACCCATACCCGGCATCGATCGGCACCGGGGGTCATCGGGGTGAAATATTTCTGGCTTAAGCCATAGGCGAAATTGAAGGCCTCTCGCTTTTGAATGGCAGAAAAAATGCCGGTCAGACGCATGATTTTACCATTGACAATAACTGCTTCATGAATTGCATTCTTGTCGTAAAACTTGAAGATGCCAACTTGTGATTCGGGCAGGATGTGGGGGACAGCCATGACAGTTTAATAAACGCCCCAGCTTTATCGCCATAGCCTTCCAGGCGACGGAACCTGTACCGTTGCTCCCCTGAGTCAGGGGCAACCCCTTCAGCAACTTGGTGAAAACCGAAACTTTGTCCTGGGTTAAATTCATGGGACGCAAATAAATGAATCCAAATCTTTTCGCTCCATTCTGAAGGAAGCAAGTTCACAAAAAAACTCCGCTTGATTCTCCCCTGGGGATGACTCTGCACCTGTTGCTTCCATGGGTGGCTTTACCCCGGAGAACCTAACGATATTAGCTGGCACTCCCCTCCCATTCATTCCCATCAACCTCTGATAGAGTATTGATTGCTCAGACCCGGTACGGCTCAGCTAGGCGGCAATTTTGAGGTGACAAAAGGGTTTGAGCCTCCCCTATTCCTGCCATCGTCGAGAGAGTCCTGTGGTTGCTGTAAACGATATTTACCTGCTGCGTAACATCTGGTATCACGCCATGCCTAGCCGCGCCCTCAAGCGAGGCAAGGTGGTGGCGAAAACTCTGCTCAACGAGCCCATTTTGTTTGGCCGCACTAGCCAGGGCAAAGCCTTCGCCATTCGAGATATCTGCCCCCATCGGGCGGTGCCCCTGAGCTGTGGTTGGTACAACGGCGAAGATGTACAGTGCTGCTACCACGGGTGGCGATTTGACGAAAACGGCAAGTGCGTCCAAATCCCCTCCCTGATGCCTGAGCAGCAGGTAGACCTGAACCGGTTCAATGTGCGACGGTACGACATTCAAGAAGTCCAGGGCAACATCTGGATTTACATGGCCGACCCCAACCCCAAGCAGGCGCGTCCGCCTCAGACTGATGTGCCTCGGGTCCCCGGCTTTGCAGATAATCAACTGCCCGTTGTCAGCTACACCATGCGGTTTCCCTGCTACATTGACCATGCCGTCGTAGGGTTGATGGATCCAGCCCATTCCCCCTTTGTGCATCGCTCCTGGTGGTGGCGTGGCGGCACCCTGAACGACGAAATCAAATGGTTTGATCCTTCTCCCTATGGCTTTACCATGCGGAAGCACCGCATGGGTCCCATGGGGCGCGGCTACTGGCTGATTGGGGGGGTGCCCGACAACGAGATCATCTTTTATCTGCCGGGGGTGCGCACCGAAGAAACCACCACCCAGAAACACCGGGTCGTGAACTTGACCACGGTGACTCCCCTCAGCTATGACCAGACTGATGTCACCTTTCAGTTTTACTGGGATCTGCCCTGGGGCTTTCTCTTGAAGCCAGTTTTGCCCTTTTTGATTCGGGCTTTTCTAAAGCAGGACCGGAATGTAGTGATCAAACAGCAGGAAGGGCTGAAATATGAGTCGGTGCTGCGGCTAATTAAAGATTCCGATACCCTGGCCCGGTGGTATTACCAGCTGAAGACAGAGTATCAGCGCTCCCAATCGGAAGACCGGGAGTTTATATCGCCTGTGAAGACCCAGTTGCTGAAGTGGAGGGCTTAGGGATGCCCTAGGTAAGCCACTCAACTACCCCGTCGTTCTTCATAACTCATCCTCTGCCGGACTGACGGGCAGGGGAGGGGGTTGTCCGTAGGCCGCCTCTAGCTGTTCAGGGGTCAGGGATTGAACCATTTCCAGGGTAATTGGGTCGGCGCTGAGGTAGCTGGCATAGGCCGCCCTGAGAAACGGCTGATAACTAGCATCCCCGGCTACATAAACCTGCATAAAAGCCGTCGATAAGGCGCGGGTGTATGCACTGCCGAGGATCGTATTGGGGGCTAGGCCACCGTATCGTTCATGGTCTGCCAGGCTGGCTTGTACGCTGGTCCCATGACCGGCAGGAACCATCGTTACCAGGTACTTGTCCTGGCTGGTGAGCCAGGTAAAAGGATGAATTTGCTCCTGAATCGGGGGAGCCAACAGATCGACATTGGCGGCGGCTAGCATCACAGGGATATCGATTTGCTCCAGTTGAGAAGGTCCCTGTACCACGCTGGTGATGGGGTTTAGGGCGATGGCTGCATCAACTCGCTCGTCCCTTAAACGAATATCGCTTGTTGGTAGGGGGGCCGCCCGGCACTGCAAGTAAACTGAGAGGTTAAACCGAAAGGGCCGTTCAGGAACGCAGTTCTGCTGCAGGCGGGTGTAGTTGATGGGAGCCCCGGCGATGGCCAGGGATGTGTACCCCCCCAGGGAATGACCAATCATCCCTACCCGTTCCAGGTCAAACCGTCCCTGGTACGGCTGCCCCGGTGCTGACAGCCGACCCAGTTCATCCAGGGTATAGGTCACATCTAAAGGTCGATCAATATATTCCTGGGGGGGAATATCCTCATCCAGCAGACCGGTCAGGAATCCGCGCTGAAATTGAGTATCGCTACCCACATGCTGGGGAGCCACTACCGCAAAGCCGTAGCTGGCCAGGTGCTCTCCCAGAAAGGCAAAGCTTTCCTTGGCGGCTCCCCAGCCGTGGGAAATAACAACTACCGGCACCGCCGCCTCGGTTTGGGGCAGGTAAAGGTCCACATCAAAGGTGCGGCTGTCGGCATTTAACAGACCGGTGCGGGCCTCATCTTGTAGAGTCAGGGTTTGAACGGTAACGGAGAAGGGTCCCGGCTGACGCAAGTCAGGCTGCTGGGTAAAATCCATGCCAGGGCCGCTAGCCCGCTCCTGGTCGGCCTGCTGTTGAACCGCCTCCAGAGCAGCAAACTTATATTGCACAAAGCTGGTAAACTGCCGGTTCAGGTCCCTCAGGTCGCGAAAGTTAATGAGAATATCCGTAGGAAAATAGCGAATTACCCCGATGGGAGTCAGGCCTTCCGGCTCCTGGGCCGCCGCAATATGAGCCGCTCGCAGGGCCAGAAAGCCGTTTTGCCCGGTGCCGGTGCGGACCAACGTGCCCATGCGGGTGAAGTAGTCTTGTCCTAATTTTGAGTTGGCCAACTGGCTCATAGCCACCACATTCATATCCAGGGAGAAATTCAGCTGCTGGTGGACATTGGCCAGGGTTTCTTGGTTCAAGCGCCCCAGGGTGTTCTGCAACTCCGGTGGCACCTGGCCGGTAGCGGCAAACTGCTCCAGTGCTGCCACCGAGATGGATACGGAAAATAAACCCTGCTGAATCCGAATGGTTTCTGCCGCGAAACCCGCTTCCGCGGTCGCCAGACTCACCATACAGCCACCCAAAACGCTAAACAGGCTACTCCCCAAGGTTTTCCATGAAGTCTTCCAGGGCTGTTGCCAAAACCCACATTTAGCCAAGGTCTGTCTCCAAAGGGCACTTCAGAAGTGTAAGCGAAACTTATATAAAACCCCTATGGTGCGTCAGGGGGCATTGCCCTGGCTGGCCGTATCTGGGCACCGCCCAGGCTGATACATGCCCTGCATAACGCTTTGGGGTCTACTCTACCCGTTCCGCTAGCTCCATCCATCTTTCTGTGGCTGAGTCGATGGAGGCCGACAGTTCTGCCAACGTTTCTGATAGCCGGGAGATTTCGTCAAAATCGCCGGGAGGGTTGCCGTAGAGCTGCTTTTCGATGGCTTCTTTTTCTGCTTCCATGGCGGGAATTTGGCTTTCGAGCTGCTCATACTCCCGCTTTTCTTTGTAGGAAAGCTTTTTAGCTTTGGATGTGGTGACCGTCTGGGGGGCGGTTTGAGTTTGAGGACTGGTGGTGCCTTGTTGACGAACCTCGACTTTCTTTGCGGCGGCGGCCTGTTCCTTAATGCGTTCTTCTTCCGCTTTTTTGTAGTCGAGATAAACCGAATAGTTCCCCGGATACTGCCGCAGCAGACCGTTGCCCTCAAAGGCAAAAATCGTATTTACCGTGCGGTCGAGGAAGTAGCGGTCGTGGGAGACCACAATCACGCAGCCGTTGAACTCTTCCAGGTATTCTTCCAGCACCGCCAGGGTCTGCACATCCAGGTCGTTGGTGGGCTCGTCCAGAATTAAAACATTGGGGGCTTCCATGAGCACCCGCAGCAGAAACAGCCGCCGCCGCTCGCCCCCCGATAGCTTGTGGATGGGGGCATACTGCTGGTTGGGTGGAAACAGGAATCGCTCCAGCATTTGGGAGGCGGTAATGATGCTGCCATCGGCGGTGGTTACCAGCTCGGCGGTTTCCTTCAGGTACTCAATCACCCGCTGGTTCGGATTCACCAGCACATCCTCGGAATGCTGGTCAAAGTAGCCGATGTGGATGGTGGTGCCAATCTCCACGGTGCCGGTATCCGGCTCCAGGCGACCGGTGATGATGTCCATCAGGGTAGACTTGCCCACCCCGTTGGGACCGATAATGCCGACCCGGTCATCGGGCGCAAACTCGTAGGTGAAGTCCTTAAACAGATCGCGGGCGTCGTAGCGTTTAGAGACAGCCTCCAGCTCAATCACCTTTTTGCCGATGCGGCGACCGGCGGTGGAGATATCCACCTTGCCCAGGGATTCCTTGAACTCCCGGTTCTGCATGTCGCCAATCCGGTCGATGCGGGCTTTTTGTTTGGTGCTGCGAGCTTTGGGGCCTCGCTTCAGCCACTCCAGCTCCCGCCGCAGAACCCCCGCGTGTTTCTTCTGGGAGCTGACTTCCGCCGCTTCCATGTCAGCTTTTTTTTCCAGGTAATAGGCGTAGTTGCCGGAGTAGGTGTAGAGGTCGGCCCGGTCAATTTCCAGGATGCGGTTGGTGACTTGATCCAAAAAGTAGCGGTCGTGGGTAATCAGCAGCAGGGCTCCGCGAAAGCCGCTGAGGTAGCTCTGCAGCCACTCGACGGATTCGGCATCCAGGTGGTTGGTGGGCTCATCCATCAGCAGGGCGTCGGGGGCGGCCAGCAGGGCAGCGGCAATGGCCACCCGCTTGCGGTAGCCGCCGGATAAATCGCCAATGCGGGCGTCAAAGTCCTCAATGCCGAGCTTGCTCAGGATCACCTTGGCGTTGGTTTCCAGATCCCAGGCATCGGCGGCATCGAGTTTTTCCGTCACCGCCGACAGGCGAGACATCAAGGCATCCTGATTGCCAGAACCGTGGGCGATGTGGTGGGAAATGTCTTCGTACTCGCGGATCAGATCCATCTTTTCCCCGGTGTCGGCGAAAACCTGCTCCAGCACCGTGTGGTCTTCAACGATGTCGGGCTGCTGAGGTAAATAGACAATCTTGGACCCGGCATTCACCCAGAAGTCGCCGCTGTCGAAGGGTTCCAGCCCCGCAATCATCTTCAGCAGGGTGGACTTACCGGACCCGTTGGTGCCGATCAACCCGACTTTGTCGCCTTCCTCCAGGCTAAAGCTGGCATCCCGCAGAATTTCCTTGATGCCAAAGTCTTTGTGGACGGAGCGGAGGGTGAAGAGGGTCATGGGGGCGAATGCCTGGGGATTTCGTTCTTCAGTTTAACGTTGGGGATGGGGGAATGTAGACCAGAGTAGATCCCAGGCCATTTACTCCTTGAGATTCTGAAAGAATAAGAACCTGAAAGCAATGGGGCCAGGGGTCGTCATCGTAGTGCTGAAAGCACCGTTGGAGTCAGGTGGCCTTACCCCCAGGAAAAATTTCACTGGCCTAAGAGCGTAGCGAGGACAGTCCAATCGTTTTCCCCCGCCAGTTGGTGGAGTATGGAGTCAGTGGGACTTAAATTTAATGCTTTAGTGAGATGACGAAAGCGTCGAGATTTCGCCATTTTGATGGATAGGAAACTTTTACTATCTATCACTACATGTCTGCCCTGTCTCGCCGCCACCAGCTTGCTCGTTCTCGCCGTCCCCGTCGCCGGCGGGTGAATCTCTGGTTTGAGCGAGTCATGGCCGTTCTGGCCCTGGTCAACCTGCTGCTGGTAATAGGAGACCTGACCTATATTCGGTTTCGGGATCAGTATCTACGGTTGTTCCCCGAGGTTACGGAATGGTACGGGGCCACCTACAAGGGCATCGAACCCCATAGGGAAACCACGGCCTATTTGGAAACGGTAAATGAGTTGCAGGCCCAGGTGTCCCAGACTGGCCTACAGTCTGCCCCAGCCCAGGACCTGCTTGCGGACCTGCGAGACCAGAGCCTTGCCATCGTCAACACTGATCCCTTTCAGGGGGTGAACAAGTCGGGCACCCTGGAACGCATTAAAGAGGACCTGCGGGAACAGGTCGGCACCGCGTCAGCTCAGGAGGCCTTCGAAACCTTTTGGACGGTCGATTACCTGAGCGAAGCCGGTTGGCCCCAGCAAATAGCCTTCTTCAATGAAGAGATCCGGCCTCTGGTGGAAACCAACTATTTTCGCCGCATTGGCATCGACGGTGCTCCCATCGACTGGTTCTGGAAGATTGACGGCTGGTTCATTTTGATTTTCGGGCTGGAGTTTATAGCCAGAACCTTTTTCCTCAGCCGTCATTACAAAAACCTGACCTGGTCTGACGCCGTGTTGTGGCGGTGGTATGACCTGTTTCTCATAATTCCGTTCAGTGCTCTGCACATCTCCTGGTTTGCCCTGTTGCGCATCATGCCGGTGAGCATTCGCCTGAACCAGTCCCGAACCGTCAATTTAGAGCCGTTTTGGAGCCGCGTCAACCGCTTCTTTGTCAGCCAGATTGCGGTAGAAGTGACTGAAGTGGTTTTCCTGCGGATTATTGATCAGGTACAAAATCTGATTCGCGAGGGCGAGGTAGCCGATGCCCTGCTCTCCAGAAAGCGGAATCGCTATATTGGCGTCAACGATATCAACGAAATCCAGGCGATTTCCCAGGAGCTGTCGGCGGTTATGATCTATCGGGTACTGCCCAAAATTAAGCCTGAAGTTGATGCCCTGCTGTACCACAACATTCGCTCTACTTTAAACTCAGCCCCGGGCTATGAGGCCATGAGCCATGTCCCAGGGGTCGATAACCTGTCAGACCAGCTGCCCAAACAACTGGCTGGGCAACTGTCTGCTACCCTTTTTTCGGCTCTTAAAGAAGCCTTTGAAGACGAGCAGGGAGCCGAACTGACGGCCCAGCTCCTCGGGCGACTGACGTCTACCCTGCAGACCGAAATCCAGGAGGAAGAGTCCCTGGCGGAAATTGAAGACTTGACCGTCGCTCTGTTAGAAGAAATTAAAATTAACTACGTCAAGCGCATTGCCGCCGAAGATATCGACCGGCTGAATGAGCAGCGATACCATATCTACGATGTCACCCAGGAAGGCAGTGGCAGTGGGTCATAAACCTTACACCATCCCCTATGGGGATTACGCTGAACGGAAGCACCATGGGAGTTGAGTGTGTGCAACTAGGATTCGGTATAATTTAATACATTGTCTGCAAAAAGTTGGGCTGGTGCCAGTTATTTCTCAGTCTAAAGATCAGAAGTTAGGGGCTATGGGAAATAGGTGAAAAAAGACTTGTGTCCACTTTAGCAAGGGCTATGGCTGCGGTAAGGATAGAGTTTTGGTCTACCTTACCTTGTTATTCGGCGTCTGTTTCAGCGCCCGGCGGAAGATTTTCTGATCAAGAGTGGGCTGTGGTTTGACACCATTCATCCAGACGACCGTCCGGAAGTGCTGGAATTAATCAGCACCATCACCGAACGGGGCAGCTTGGACATTGAATACCGCATTTGTTGGCCCAACAACGAAATCCGCTGGGTGCGAAATCGTAGCCATATCGTCGTGACGAATAAGGATGCGGTGTCGATTCGGATTGAGGGCATCATTACGGATATTAGCGATCGCAAACGAGCTGAAAAGCAACTCATTCACGATACCGAGGCTATCATCCAGACCCTGCAGCAGATCCGTAAACGCAAAATTCAAATTAGCATCGACGATTTTGGCACCGGGTACTCTTCCCTCAGCTACCTTAGCCGATTCCCCATCAATAACCTCAAAATCGACCGTTCCTTTGTGGGACGCATGCACCAAGACAACGATAGTTTTGAAATCGTGCGCACCATTACCGCCTTAGCCCACACCCTCGGCATGGATGTGACGGCAGAGGGGATTGAGCACCCGGAGCAGGTTGACCATCTGACCGTATTAGGGTGCGAATACGGCCAGGGCTACTTTTCTCTCGCCCCCTGGATACCCGGGCGGCCACAGCCTTTTTGCAAAACTGTATGCAGCCCTAGGACGCCTGCTCTTGGGTGGCATCCCGCAGAATGTGAATTCCCCCCCGCATCACCAAACCCGTAATGGCCAGACCAACGATTAAATCTGGCAGTTGAGAATTCAAGAGCTGCACGAGTACCCCCGCCCCAATGACGCCTAAGTTCGCAATGACGTCATTGCGGGAAAAAATCCAGCTGGCCCTCATGTGAACTTCTCCCCGACGATGTTTAGCAAGCAGCCAGAGACAGATCACGTTTGCGACCAGGGCAAGCCCTCCAGTGGCTACCATCCAACTCGCCTGGGGCACCTGCCCACCCAAAAACTTGCGCCCTACATCCACCAGGACAAAGACGGCCAGGGTCATTTGAAAAATTCCGCTGAGCTTTGCCGCCCGAATCTTCCCCTGGTTTGATCCACCCACCGCTAAAAGTGAGATCCCATACACCGAGGCATCGGCCAGCATGTCCAGGGAATCGGCAATCAGGGCCGTTGATCCGGCCAGGGTCCCGACGATGAGTTCTAGCACGAACATCCCGGCGTTAATCCCCAGCAGCCATCGCAGGGATTTGCGTTGGGCCGTGCTATTGGCATCAACTTTGCCGCAGCCGCAGTCTGACATAGTGTTTCCCCGCGCGGATGGTCCTGACCTTTGTCACTATGCCCATGCTACCGTTTTCACCGGTTGTGCAGATATGCATTTTTCCCCTCCCGACCAGGGTTTGAGACGTAATCTTCTCGCCGCAGTATGCAGGATTATTTAAGCTCCCTTACCGCAGCCCCTGGGCCAGAACCAAGACTCTCGATCATCCTTACGAGAACCCCTCCACCCGGCTCGAAAACGATCGTAGAACCGGGTAAATTTGATCCGGCAAAGGGATGACCGTGGAAGTGGGGGATTTTTCCCTAACTCAACAACGGGAAGAAATGACCCACGGGGCCCTGCCCTTTCCCAATCCGTAAAGCATGTTTGAGGGCAGTAGTGACATAGTTTTTGGCCAGGGTCACGGCCTCCAGGGGGGCAGCCCCTGTAGCCAAATTGGCCGCGATCGCCGCCGATAGGGTACAGCCCGTGCCGTGGGTATCCGTGGTATCCACCGTTTCAGTCTTGAGTACCGTCACCTCCTGACCGTCGAACCAAACATCCACACCGCGCAGGTCGCCCTCCATGCCACCCCCTTTGACCAGCACATGGGCCGCCCCAAGCTGATGGATTTTGAGTGCTGCCGCTTCCATATCGGCCAGGGTTTGAATTGGCAGATTGCTGAGCAGGGCGGCCTCGTAGCGATTGGGGGTCAGGATTTGGGCCAGAGGAATGAGCTGCTGGGTCAGGGTTGCAATGGCGGCATCGTCAATCAACTGGGCCCCTGTGCGAGACACCATCACCGGGTCAACCACCAGGGGCGGCGGCGATGGCATCTGTTTCATGTAGGCGGCTACGGCCTGGATAATCCCCTGGTTTAGCAGCATGCCGGTTTTAATGGCCTGTACGCCAATATCATCAATGACGGCCTTGATTTGAGCCACCACTGATTCTGGCGGTAGGGCATCGACGCGGCTCACCCCCATGGTGTTTTGAGCGGTGATACAGGTTAAAGCGCTTGTACCATGAACCCGGTTAAACGAAAAAGTTCGCAGGTCAGCTTGAATACCTGCCCCGCCCCCGCTGTCGGATCCGGCAATGGTCAGCGCCACCGGCCATGGCTGGTCAGAAGGCATAGTCTTAAACTGGTTAGAAATGGTCAGACCCCTAGCGGTTATTGGGTCGCCGCCGCTGCAAAAATTCGGGTATGTCGAGTCCTGACCCTAATCCACCCCCTCCGGGAGCAGCACCACCGCTACTCTGGCTGGGAGGTGGCTGTACGGGAGGGGCGCTAAGGGGACTGCGCTTAAAGGGCGTTACCCGGGAAGCATCCATTTCGGGTTCTGCCGCCGCCCGACTGTTAAAGCCTGTGGCAATGACAGTGATGCGCACTTCCCCCTGCATGCGTTCATCGATGACCGCACCGAAAATAATGTTGGCATTGGGGTCTACCCCTTCGTAAATGATTTCCGCTGCTGCGTTGACCTCATGGAGGGTCAAATCACTACCGCCCGTAACGTTGAAGACAGCCCCGGAGGCGCCATCAATGGACGTTTCCAGCAGGGGTGAAGAGATGGCCGCGATGGCGGCTTCCCTGGCCCGAGATTTACCAGAGCCGATACCGATGCCCATCAAAGCTGTACCCGCATCGGCCATGACTGCCCGAACGTCGGCAAAGTCAACATTGACCAGACCGGGGATAGTAATAATGTCGGAAATGCCCTGGACCCCCTGGCGCAGAATATCGTCGGCAGTGCGGAAAGCATCCTGAACCGGCGTTTGCTCGGAGATGACCGAAAGCAGCTTGTCATTGGGAATCACAATCAAGGTGTCTACCCGACCCTGGAGGGCATTAATGCCTTCTTCTGCCTGGTTCATCCGGCGTCGCCCCTCAAAGGTAAACGGACGGGTGACCACGCCGACGGTGAGAGCCCCGGCTTCCTTAGCGATTTCAGCCACAATGGGGGCAGCCCCTGTCCCCGTACCACCGCCCATACCTGCGGTAATAAAGACCAGATCCGACTCTTCCAAAGCCGCAGAAATTTCATCTCGCGATTCTTCAGCCGCCTTTTGCCCGATGGCAGGGTTGCCCCCAGCTCCCAGCCCTCGGGTGAGCTTTTGCCCAATATGTAAACTGTTGGTAACGGTCGAGGTATCTAAGGCCTGGGCATCAGTGTTCACAGACCAAAACTCAATGCCAGATAGACCGCTAGTAATCATGCGGTTAACTGCGTTACAGCCCCCTCCGCCAACGCCAATGACCTTGATTCGGGCAACGCTGCTGGGCAATGCGTTGTTGTTATCTAGCAT
Organism: uncultured bacterium; assembly: GCA_964590465.1. Lineage (GTDB taxonomy): Bacteria > Cyanobacteriota > Cyanobacteriia > Phormidesmidales > Phormidesmidaceae > CAZPYG01. Next base: position 23,440 of record CAZPYG010000029.1, read on the forward strand.
TTCTCCGGGCATGGCTCTGGCATCATTGGGTTGACTGTGATGGAACTCGCTATGGTTAAACGGGTTGGTAGAACCGACCGAGTGATTTGTCGTATCTGTTGAGCCATGCCAATCCGCCTCGCTAGTTGAAAAAATGCGGTGATTGGCAAGATCATCAAACTGGTCACCTAGGGGCATGGATTCAGAAGGCATAGACAATCACAATGTATAACGAAGAAGGATATCACTTAGCCCTAGAATGCCAAACTCTGGCCGATTCTAGACAACTATAGATTACTTCAGCGAAAAAGACCAAGCTAGAAAATAAAACGCAAATTCCATCAGTTACGGCAGATATTAAAGCAAATTTCAATACTTGAATCGCAAATCATGAAAAATACATCCTTAGAACGGCGTTAGCACCGATAATCGCACGCAACAACAAGCGTCCTAAAGTTTAGCCCCATTTTCACAACTCTTCTTCAGGGATGTCACCCCGGGGAGTTTCCTCATCATTGATAACAGAAATCGATGGCAGAGAGGGATTCGTTAAATCAATGTGGGCGACCTCCGTATCGTCTAGCTGCTCGGGCAAATTACGCATTTTGTCGAGGGTGGCCAGCTGTTCCCCCAGTTCTGGGGTGAACGGCCCTAGATAGACGACTCCCAATTCCGTTTGTAAAACCAGATTGCTGGGGTCTTGCCAGTCCAGTTCATGGACTAAAACGGGGCTTTGCCGAATCTTTTCATAAACCTGGGGCCAGTATTGCCGGTACTGGGGTTGTAGACCTCGCAGTCGCAGGGGTGGCAGATCCAGGGAACTGTCTGATAGAAGAAAGCTGGATTTGGGCATCCAGGCCCCTTCAGCATCAATCAGCCCGGCGGGTAAAAAAGCGATGCCCTTGGCGTCGCTACTGGTTTCACTAACGGGCATCACTACGGCCACAGGCTGTCGCTCCTGGACCTGCACATTCAGGCGGGGAGGGAGTAACTGTCTGCTCACCTTAGCTGATCTTAGGGGGGCGCGATTTTGCAGATCCTCAGCCAGTTGTTCTGGCTCGACCTTGAGTAGTGGTTGGGGATAGTCGATGGGTAGAAGAGACTGAATAGCCTGATCGCTGAGGATTTCATTGCCCCTGACCTGAATCTGATCGGCATTCTGAATCAACCAGATGGGGCGGGTTGTACCCCAAAAAATAGCGGTTGTCAGCCCTGACAGGGCAAAGAACTGCCAGAGAACCTGACCAATTAAACGACGTCTCTGTCGTCGCAGGGTTTGACGGCGGGACTGAAGTTGGTCACGGGATATGTGGGAAAGGTTAGACATAGACAACAAACAAAGGGCTGGCTGCAGGCTCTTCACCCCCAGGTCGGCCAGGAGGCAGGACTCAAGTTGATGCTGATTTTAACGCCTCCAGAGACTGATGCAACGCCTTTTTCCACTGATGGGCCAGGGCACCATTTGTGAAGGGAATATCATGGCGCTCCCCACTATGAAGGGTCAGCACAATCTCGGCGGCATCTCCTTCTGGAGGGGAGGTTTCAGGTGCCAGCATTTGGTCCTTGACTTTCAGTCCAATGGTATCCACATCGTTTAGGGAAAGGCGAATGAAATCCACGGGACCCTGGCGGGTCGGCTTGCCCCAGGTGAGGGTATCCCCAGCTTGTCCGAGGACAGCCCTAACATCATATTTACTCCGATCAAAATTGGCGGCCCAGGCTTCGTAGGCCTGCACTTTCTGGTATTCGTTCCAGCCTGCCCAGGCAAGCCAGATGAATAGGCTCAGTAAAGGTAGCCACAGCAGTCCTCTTTCCATCGCGACGTTCCTCCTTGCCGATGTAAATTCTTGCAACAGCGAGTAACAGAAAGCTACAAACCCATGAAACAGTATGCGTAAGCGGAACGTATCCCTACTGGTGGAGAACTCACCGCTGTAGTCCTGTCTGTTTCCATGGAGGCTGAGCCTTGTCGTTCTTACCTGTTCTGATCGCCACTGTTCCCCACACTCCCACCTGGAGCCCCAAAGTTGCCGCAGTGATGATCATCTGCAACATTCTGGCCATTGCCATTGGCAAATTCACCATTAAGTATCCCAGTGCCGATCCTCAAATGCCCTCTCCATCGTTGTTCGGTGGGTTCGGGTTGCCAGCGGTAATTGGCACCACCAGCTTTGGGCATTTACTCGGGGCGGGGGCTATTTTGGGCCTTGCTAATCTGGGAGTCCTCTAGTTGGCAGTCCAGTAGTCTCGATTTCAGGCTGAATCAATTTCCCTGAACCTGTAAAGCTGTTGTCCTCGGGGCAGCAGCTTTTTTAGCTGGGTCATGAACTTCAATCACCGGGGACACCGCAGGAACCCTTTGAATTATGGCACTTTTGGTCGTAGCTGATGCGTCCAGCCGATGCCAGCGGGACTGCCATCGGCAGCAGTTGTTATGGGTTGGCTGGCTGTTCGCTGCTGCGGCCATGACGCACAAATGCCCATGGGGAGAAGCCTTACGAACTGGAGGGGGCATCCCTTGCCGTTCTTTCCAGCAGTTCCTGGGCAGATATCCCTTCGGTTTGGCCACCAAATCTCCACAGGGTTGCAGCGGCTTCAGCCTGGGTAACGGCTTTTTGGGGTTGCAACAACGTGGTGTAGCCAAACCCTCGCAAAATGTTGGCAAAGTCACCCAGCTGGTGGTCGGCCAGCACGGCGCGTAGGGCCAGGGGTTCTATGCCAGCGGCATCCTGAAAGCCCCAGGTCGACTTCACGGCATCGATGGAAGCGGTAGGTAGGGCCGTGCGAATATCCAGAGGCACTTTCCATAACACCAGACTTTCTCGCGTCAGGGGAGCATCGGGGCGAAAGTTAACCGCCGTGGAATTCCCGGTCAGAGCACTGGGGATCAATCCGGCTTCGACCAGGCCTTGAATCGCGCCAAAGTAAGGGTGGGAAGTGGGCACATCCTGAAAGGCTGAGTCAGCGGACGCACCGGCAGGGCGAATCTTTTTGCTCGGTTGATCGCTGTAGAAGAGGTTATTGGCCGTCAACAGCCAGCTAGCATACTGCCCCCGGGTAATGGGCTGGTTCGGTTCAAAGGCCACCGCAGAGGCTGAATCATCCTTGAGCTGAGCTTCAGCCTGGGAGAAAAACTTCAGCGCCATCAGATCTTCAACGTAGGGCTTCAGATCCTCGGGAACATCCCTCAAGACTTCGCGATTACGACCCAACCGGGAAGCATTCGTTGATGGTTCCCGGTTGGGTTGACCAGGGTCTGGACGAGTATCGTCGGCAGGGTTGGCGTCTCCAGGGGGAGCGGTCCGGCTACGTTCTCCCGGCGGTAGGCTAGAACCGCTGGGGGACATGTCCCTATCATCAGCGGTATCGGCCTCTGCTGCCGCTGATTCCTCTGAACCATGAGTCGAGTCTGTAGATTCTTCCCGGGCTGATTCGGCGGCATCCCCAAATAGGTTTCCCTGTTCCTCCAGCTGGGGATCGGCCTCCAGCGATTGCTGCAGGGAGTTGCCCACCGAGCTTCCGGCACAACCGGCGGTCCCTAGGATTCCCATGCCCAACAGCCCCATGGCCACCAGATTTATAGGTAGGGCTAAAGTCATACCAGTAGTCAGTTTCATAGGTTGCATACATCTAATTCTAGGTCAGGGACGGCGCAGTCAATGCCAGGTCGGTCCAGAATTAGATTTGGCCTGGGGAATCAGCCCCCGTCTAAAACCAGACCTGCTGTAGACTGAACCCCGGAATGGAGGAGAACCATGGCTTCACGCCCGCTTATTATTGACTGCGATCCTGGAGTGGATGATGCGATCGCGCTGCTCCTTGCCCTGGCTTCGCCCGATGACTTCACCCTGCAGGGGATCACCACCGTAGCCGGTAATGTGCCCCTGCCCTTAACTCAATACAATGCCCGCCGCATCTGCCAACTGGCCCAGCGGGACGATGTCCCCATCTTTGCAGGATGTCCCCGGGCCATGCTGCAGGTTCCCATTACCGCCGAGCATGTGCATGGGGCAACCGGACTGGACGGAGCATTGCTGCCAGAGCCGTTGACCCCCCTACAGGCTCAACATGCAGTCGCCTTTTTGATTAACCAACTGCTGCAAGCGAAGACCCCCATTACCCTGGCCATGCTTGGGCCGCTCACGAACCTGGCTATGGCCCTGATCCAGACCCCGGATATCGCCCAGGGGATTGAACAGGTGGTAGTTATGGGGGGATCAAGAGGTCAGGGCAATGTGACCCCTGCAGCAGAATTCAATGTCTACGCCGATCCCCACGCCGCCCGAGTTGTGTTTGAGTCTGGCCTGCCCCTGACTCTGCTGGGCCTGGATCTGACCCATCAGGTGGTGACAACGCCGGATCGCTTAGCCGCGCTAGAAAAAATGGGCACCCCGGTGGGCCAAACCGCAGCCGATCTATTGCGCTACTACGGTCAGCTTGACGCCGAGCGTTATGGCTTAGCTGCCCCTCCCCTACATGATCCCTGCGTGATTGCCTACCTGCTGCAGCCCGACCTCTTTACCGGCAGAGCCATGCATGTTGCCGTAGAAACCGACAGTACTCTTTGCCTGGGCCGTACCGTCATTAACGATCAACCTGCCGCCAACCAACCCGCCAACGCCACGGTCCTAGAAACTGCCAATGCCCCAGGTTTCTATCAACTCTTAACGGAAAGGCTGGCAAAACTATAAAACAACACAGAACGACTCAGTCCCCCTTGGTAGGATGATAATGCCGCAGTCGGTTCTGCCGATGCCCTACACCACTGAACAATTGCTTGAGTTCCTTGATCAGGAACTTAAAGCGACCTGGAAAGGCGAACGAGTGCTCCTCTCTTCCGATGAGCGACTTGCTAATCCTGTGATCTCCAAAGCTATAGGCAATGAAAAACTCAGCAAAGTTTACGCCATCCAGGATTTTCGAGCTCAAATCCATGTCTATCAACATGAGCATGGAGTGTCGGGATTAATCTGGCACGACTGCCATTTTCAGGGGCACAGCATCCAAATTCCCGAACTGCATCCCCAACTTGCAGCTATTTCCCAAGACAAGCTGACCCTGGTAGCGGCTAAACCGGCAATCTTAAATTTCTGGCGCGACCGCGTTTCCCACCTTAATTTATGGATGGCCGGGTATATTCCGCAACCCACCACCTTGGACCATGTCGAGGCCCTGGCTGCAAACAGTGAATGGGCCGAGATTACCGCAGCCCGGACTGAGCTGTATCTCACCCTCTGTTGGGGCGACCCTAAAGAATGCCATTGTGACTGGGCCAGGCCTCAGTCGGGTTGTGAGCGAATTATTGCTGCCGAGGGAGAGCCCAGCGGTATCAAGGTATAGTTAAAGACTGAGGCCGGTGATGGCCCCCTTACTTTTTCGCAGGAGAGCTACCATGACCATTGCGGTAGGCAATATTGAAACCCAGGGGTTTCCAGCTGTGCTGGCGGCAGCAGACGCCATGGTCAAAGCTGGAAACGTCACTATCAGCATGTACGAGCGTTCCGAGAGTGGTCGTCAACACGTATCGGTGCGGGGACCAGTAGCAGAAGTAGAACGGGCGGTGGCAGCCGGGCTAGAAGCGGCTAATGCCTGTCCCTGCATTGGTGAGGCAACGGCCCATATTGTGATACCAAATCCCAGCCCTAACGTCGATGCCGTCTTACCCATTCATTTCATTCCTGAGTCTGAGGCTTTTCGGGTGTTTTAGGCTCCGAATCGTTACATCACATCTGACTTGTTCCTAATGATCTCGATAGATAAAGATTCGCCCTAGCAGAGCTGGAAGCCAAAATCGACCATCTGCAGGAACCACAGCCACGTACAATGAAGGTTAGATTTTTTACCGGTTAAAGACTTTTCTGAGGAGATGGGCAATGCCACAGGCAGTTGGGTCCCTTGAGACCAAAGGATTTCCCCCCGTATTAGCCGCCGCCGACGCTATGGTAAAAGCCGGTCGGGTGACGCTGATTGGTTATATTCGGGCGGGGAGTGCCCGGTTCGTGGTTAACATCCGCGGCGATGTTTCAGAAGTCAAGGCTGCCATGGCCGCTGGCGTTGAAGCCGCAGAAAACACCCCCGGTGGTGTGCTAGAAACCTGGGTGATCATTCCTCGCCCCCATGAGAACGTGGTGGCTGTGCTGCCCATCGAATTTACGGAAGAAACAGAGATCTTCCGCCAGGCCGTGGAGCAACCTATTCTTCCGGGCAGCAACGGGCGTTAATTTTCTTCGTTGCCCGGCCTTCGAGAGATTCATTGCCCATCAAAACACCCCCGATGCACTGTAAAAGCATCGGGGGTGTTCTTTAAAACCGTTGAGAACGATGGACCTCATGGCTTACCCCCAGGGGCTTGCTCAACCGGGTTAGGTTACACCAGCTTGGCGTTGGGTTCTAGCAACGCCAGGATGTAGTTGGAAGCCGCCATGGCGATCAGAATATCATCCCCCCGTTGGGTGAGCTTAGCGGCTATTTCGATCAGCCTCTCCGCGTCTGCCTCCTGCTTGAAGATGCTGTAGTACCGACCACGATAGGTGATGGCGCTCAACGGCTTCGCCATGTCTGGCACCTGAATTTGGCACGACTCGTAGGCGTCTGCTTCCGTAATGACCAGGCAGGCTTTCGGCCCAAATACTGGCTGAATAGTGTGCTTGGGCTGGTGGCGTGGGGGAGCATAACGGGCACCGGGCTCGTTCACCCAGATGGCAAAGCCCCGCTTGGTCATGGTAACGGCCACTTTGTCATCCCGCTTGCCCAGGCGCACAATGACATCTAGCACCTTTTGCGGGTTGGCGATGACTTTGAAAAAGCTGTAGAACTGATTATCAACGTAAATGGCCGAAAGGCGATGATCCACATCGGGGGCCAGGATGTGGCAGGGTTGATAGAGGTTACGGCTTTGCAGGAACTTGCACTCAATAGCGTGAGCGTGTTGGGATGCAAGGGATGAAAGGGAATCCAGTTGGGAGATCACAGGCGTTTCCTGGGGTTTCTACGGGGTCAGGGAATTCACCGAAAAAGGCCTTCGGTAAACTCGGTGTTGCTATTCAATAGAATGACGGATTGACGGGTTTGGCCCCAATGTTGAAATAACGGAATTTTATGGTGTGAAGCAATATTCTCCTGCGGAGATTACCGAGGCGACCTCATCTTTGTAACGGTAGGTAAAGGATGCATCAAGGCGTAGAAACCCCCGCTGCACCCCGGGAAAGCGGCAGGAGACCAGGTTTTCCTGATAAGGTGAAAGACTGAACTACTCCTGACACTTTCATGGTTGCCACCGTAGATTCTTCGATTCCTGTAGCTTTTCCCCTTACCGCAGTTGTTAACCAAGAAGCGATTAAAGCGGCGTTGCTGCTGGCGGCTGTTGATCCAACCCTGGGTGGGGTTGTCATTGCCGGACGTCGGGGTACCGCAAAATCGGTTATGGCCCGGGCCCTACATCAACTTTTGCCGCCCATTGAGGTGGTGGAAGGGTCCTGCTGCAATGCCGACCCAACGGACCCACGCCAGTGGGACGATGCCACCCTGGATCGGCTGGGAAGTGAGCCCCGGGATGTGACAGATCTACCAACGAAAGTGATTCCGGCCCCCTTTGTGCAGGTTCCTTTAGGGGTGACCGAAGATCGCCTACTGGGCTCTGTGGACGTGGCTAAGTCAATTCAAGCTGGGGAAAGTATCTTTCAACCAGGGCTTTTAGCCGAAGCTAATCGCGGCGTCCTATATATTGATGAGATCAATCTGCTGGATGACCAGGTTGGCAATCTTTTGCTGGCAGCTATTACGGACCGTCGTAATCTGATCGAGCGGGAAGGAATTAGCTTTCAGCATCCCTGTGAGCCCCTGCTAATTGCTACCTATAACCCCGAGGGAGGACCCCTGCGGGATCACCTGCAGGATCGCATCGCCATTTGTCTCTCTGCGGATGTGGTGTTGTCTTTGGAAGACAGGGTGCAAGTGGTGGAGCAATCAAGCCGCTATGCTAGCAATCCTCGCGGTTTTCTGGCGGAATACGAGGAAGAATTAGACGCCCTCAAAACTCAAATTATCCTGGCCCGGGAATGGCTGAAGGATGTCACCATTACCCGAGAGCAGATTCAATATTTAGTCACCGAGGCCCTGCGGGGCGGCATCCAGGGACACCGGGCCGAGTTATTTGCCGTGCGGGTAGCAAAAGCCCATGCGGCTCTAGACGGGAGGGCGACCGTGACGGCGGAGGATCTGCGGGTGGCCGTAGAACTGGTGATTGTGCCCCGTTCGGTGATGCCCCAGGATTTACCAGAAGAGGATCAACCTCCCCCGCCGCCGCCCCCTCAATCCAACCAAGAGGAGGACGAGCCCCAGGAGAATCAGGAGGAAGATGACTCCGACTCGGAAGACAATGAGCCGGAAGAACAGGAAGAATCTCCGCCTCAGATTCCGGAAGAGTTCGTTTTTGATCCGGAAGGGGTGATTTTGGATCCTTCAGTATTGCTGTTTGCCCAAACCATGAGCCGCCAGGGCAAGTCCGGTAGCCAGAGCCTGATTTTTTCAGAAGATCGGGGACGATACATCAAACCCTTTTTACCCCAGGGTCAGGCCCGGCGTATTGCCGTAGATGCCACCCTGCGAGCCGCAGCGCCTTATCAGAAGTCGCGACGGGAGCGTAACCCCAACCGTAAAGTGATTGTCGAACAGGGCGACATTCGAGCCAAACGGCTGGCACGCAAAGCCGGGTCTTTGATTATTTTTGTCGTAGATGCATCCGGGTCGATGGCCCTGAACCGTATGCAGTCGGCTAAAGGGGCGGTGCTGCAACTGCTGACAGAAGCCTATCAGAATCGAGATCAGGTGGCGTTGATCCCCTTCCGGGGCGAGCAGGCTGAGGTCTTATTGCCGCCGACCCGCTCCATTGCCATGGCTCGACGACGGTTAGAACGGCTGCCCTGCGGTGGCGGCTCCCCCCTGGCCCATGGGCTGACCCAGGCGGTACGGGTGGGCACGAATGCTCAGCAGTCCGGAGATATCGGTAATGTCATCATTGTGGCCATTACCGATGGTCGGGGGAATATTCCCCTCGCGCGCTCCCTTGGTGAAACCCCGGAAGGGGACGAGAAACCCGATATTAAGCAAGAACTTTTGGATATTGCGGCCCGTATTCGTGCGGTAGGCTACCAGCTCTTGATTGTGGATACTGAACGTAAGTTTGTCTCCACTGGCTTCGGTAAGGAGCTGGCGAGGACTGCCGGGGGCCGCTATTACCAATTACCCAAGGCGACCGACCAAGCCATCGCCGCGATGACCCGGGGTGCCATTGCAGACATGAAGTCTGGATAAACCCGGTAAAAGTCCTCTTTTTCTTGGAGCATCTCCTGCATCAGACGGGCAATATGAGGTTGGGACAAAGTCCCCCCTTGGCTGAAGTCAGTCTCCCGGTTGCTGTCAGGGTTACCGCCTGCTGTTGCACTGCACCAATGCGAGTCTCCATGGAGAAAAGAGTGTCATCACTATCTCAAGGTCAGCGCATTTTAGCCGCCATCATGATTACCGATGCGGTGGGCTTCAGCAAGCGCATGTCCGTAGATGAAGGCCTCACCCTAAGGCTGATTGACCGTGATTTAACTCTGATTGCTGAGGTTTGCAGCGACTATGGCGGTACGGTTCTCAAATCCACGGGGGATGGTCTGCTCATTTATTTTGTCAGTGCAGTAGAAGCGGTTGCCTGTGGGTTAAACATTCAACAAAAGCTAGTCGATCTGGCCACTGACGCGCCCCCTGACCAATTTTTAGACCACCGTATCGGTATCCATCTGGGGGATATTTTGGTCAGCGAGCAGGATGTTATGGGCAATGGGGTGAACATCACCGCCCGCCTGCAGACCTTTGCAAAACCTCGAGGGTTGTGTGTTTCCCAAACCATTTACGACGTGGTGAAAGCAAGGCTGAGCCTGCACGCCACGTTTTTAGGACCGCTCCAGCTCAAAAATATTCAAGAGCCAGTGCCGGCTTACCAAATTTTCCTGGAACCGGACGATGAAGAGGCTGATCCCGATCCGTCGGTGGCTGATGAACCAACCTGCACCCTGCCCATGTCGACCGAGGTGCTGTTGGATATTGCGGTTCGCACCTTGATCACCCACAGCTATAGTAAACGGATTAAGAAGCTTGTCTTCGCGGCTTATCAGCAAGCCTGGGAAAATGATTCAGGGGTGCTGGAGCAGTTTGATGTACGATCGCTGCTTACTGCTCTGCGGGAGCGTTACCCCAATCTTAATGAGTTCGAGTATCACCTGCAGCGCATTGTCATGGGGTTGAATCGGCAGACCCTTTATCAAGATGTGGCCGCCATCGTGATAGCAACTCTGCAGCCCTGGTACGCCCGGTCTATTCCGAGCGATGCCCAGGAGTCAGACGAAGCTATGGGGCCGGTTAGTCAGTCTTTAGAACAACAGTTGCAGCAGGTCGCAGAGCGGCTGTCCCGAGATGAGGCCAATCAACTGCGGGTTCGTAAGCTACTGTATTGCCTCTGCAACCACCGTTGGGAAAATGAGCCGACTGTGTTGAATCAGATTGAGCTACCGAGTCTGATCCAACACAGCGTACAGGTGGCACCCCAGCGAAAGGACCTGCGGTATCACTTAAGTCGCATTGTGAAACGGGTTAATCGTCGTAAAACCTATACCCGGGTTGCCAATGAAATTATGGCGGCGTTCCAAGTTCTGTACAGCAATCACGGTAAGGCATCTCAGCCCGAAGAAGAAGCACTAGACAGGGAGGTAACCCAGTTATCCAACGGCAACCACCACCATGGTCATCTTCCTCACTCTGACGAACTTCGGCTGTCATCTCCTCCCACTCTAGAGGATGATTCGGGGTCGAGCCATGGCTCGGATACTTGCCTGGGGCTATCTCTGAATCGAGATAATGGTGACCTGACCACTCTGCATGCTGCCCTATCCAGTGCTGTTCCACCAGAAACATCTCAACCGTCTGCCGGACAGCAGTATCGATCCCAGCGTAGCCGAGAGTCTTTATTCGACTTGCGGATTGAAATCCTCCAGTATGCCAATCCGCTGAGATCCAAAATTTTGTTGTATTCCTGCTTGCACGGCCCTTTTAGCTATACCAACCAGGACTGGTATCAACTGAAGCAACACACTTTAGATGATTTGCTTAAACAGACCTTCCACTATTGTCCTACCTTTAGTGATTTAGACAGCAAACTGACGATTATTGCCCATTGTCTTGATCCCCACGACGAAAATGCTCAGGTGGCTAACGCCATTGCCCAGGCGATGAAAGCCTACTATCCACCAGATCCCGACGCTCCTCTCGAGTTCATGGAAACCGGGGAGCCGCGCCAGGATGGCCAATCCTCGTCTCAACCACCTGGAGAACCGGCTGATACTGAACGTTTGACGGCGACCATGAGGATGCAGTCAGCCCTGTCCCCAACCTAGTCCCCCGAGGGGTGCCCCATGAATGCAAGTGAACTGCTGCAATCCTACGCCCGTGGCGACATGAATTTTCAGGGGGCCACCCTGATCGGTATTCAGTTGGTGGGAGCCGATTTAATTGGGGCCAACCTGGTTGAGGCAGATTTAGAAAACGCCAACCTGATGCTGGCGTATTTAACGCGGGTAAGGTTTCGCCAGGCAAATTTGTCCCACGCCCAATTAGGGGGCGCGAACCTGAATCAGGCCGACTTGTCTGCTACGGTGATGCGAGATGCTAATCTCCATGGGGCCAGTTTACAGGGGGCGGATCTGCGCAGTGCTGACATGACCCTGGTCGATTTACTGGACGCCAATCTTCTGGGGGCAGACCTGCGGAATGCCGATTTGAGTGGTGCCAACTTAACCGGGGCCTGCTTACGGGGAGCAAACCTGCGGCAAGAAAATCGCAAATACTCTACCAATCTCCGAGGCGCCAAGCTTTGTTTGGCGGACTTACGGGGTACCAATTTAGCGGGAGCCGACCTGGCCAATGTAGACCTGAGCGGGGCCAATCTAAATGAAGCCCTGCTGCGAAACGTAAATCTCAAGGGAGCAAATCTGCAGGGTGCCCTGTTGAAAAATGCCAACCTGTCAGAAGTGAACCTCAACGGAGCCAACTTAGAGGGGGCTGATTTGACCATGTGTCGGTTTGCCCGGGGAACCCTAGCCCACGCGAACCTGGGCCACTGTATCGGCAAAGGGGTAGACTTCACCGATGCTTCTCTCCGTCGAGCCCAGGTGCATGGGTGTGATTTTGGAGAGTCCCGCTTTACCCGGGCAGATTTAGCCCGGGCCAATTTGCGAGGGACAAACCTTTACAAGTCTTTATTTGTAGACGCCTATTTGGGCCGCACCGACCTGACCGATGCCAATCTTGAGGAAGCGGTGATGACCAGGGCTGAAATGAGTAGTGCCATCCTGGCCAACACAGTGTTGAAGGGGGCAACCATGCCTGACGATAGCACCCATGAATAGCTTGCGTGAGGCCGCTGGCAAAGAAAATCTAGTCATGATGCAGGATGGACTGAGCCTGCTAGGACGCTGATAATTTTTGATGAACTACACTCAGGCAGTAGGTTAGAGTGGGGTTACACAGGATACTACTCAACCATTAGGGCTGAGGGTGCAACGTAGCCCCCAACTGTTAGGGACCTATGGGAGTTTTTCTTTACTTCTTGCGCCATGGTCAGACGGCTTACAGTTTGACCGGCGGCTACTGCGGTACGCCGGAGAATGATCCCGGGCTGACGGCAGAAGGGGTCGCTATGGCTGAAGAATTTGCCGAAACCTACGCCCACCTACCCTGGGCCGCGGCTTATGTGAGCCCTTTGCGACGGGCGATTGAAACTGCTCGCCCCCTCTGCGACCGGGTTGGCATGGAGATGCAAATTCGGGATGGCTTACGGGAGGTCATGTATGGCCGATGGGAAGGCATGCGCCCCAGCGATGTCGATCAGGAGCACCACGATGAATATGTGGCCTGGCTGACGGATCCGGCCTGGTACGCTCCCATAGGAGGGGAACGGGCGGTAGATATTGCCCGACGCTCTGCTCAGGTACTCAAGGAAATTGAACATACCCATCAGGAGGGCCATATCCTGTTGGTGTCCCACAAGGCGACGATTCGGATCATGCTGTGTACCCTGTTGGGTATAGACGTTGGTCGCTACCGAGATCGTATGGATATGCCCGTGGCCGCCGTCAGTGTGGTGGAACTGGCGAAGCGAGGCCCATTGTTCCACACCATTGCTGACCGTTCCCATTTGAATGAGCATTTGCGATCGCTCCCTTCCACATGAGGACTGCCCGCCATGACCTTGAGGCTCTACCTGCTACGTAACGCCGAAACCGACTACTGCCGCACGGGTCGCTACTGCAGCCGGGATGGAGTTCATCTGACCGAGCGAGGGCGGCAAATGGCGGATTATTTTGCCAAAAGCTACAGCCATCTCACCTGGGCGGCCCTGTTCTGTAGTCCTCTGAAACATGCTGCCGAAACGGTACGTCCGCTCTGTAATGCCACTGGCATGGAACTGCAGGTGCGGGATGACCTGCGGGAACTTTCCTTTGGCAAATGGGAGGGCATGGCTCCCAACGAGGTGAACCAACTATTCCATGACGACTATATTCGCTGGTTGGCGGATCCTGCCTGGAATAGCCCTACCAGGGGCGAAAAAGGTACCCGTGTTGCGCGGCGCTGTTCGGATGTATTAGAGGAAATTGAGGAGACTTATCCCGATGGCAATGTGCTGGTGGTGTCCCATAAAGCTGCCCTCCGGATCATACTTTGTACCCTGTTGGGCGTTGACGTGGGGCGCTACCGTGACCGCTTGGCTATGCCCGTTACTGCCCTCTCCATGGTGGAACTGATGGAGTATGGCCCCTTCGTGCGCAATCTTAACGACTGCTCTCATCTGCCCAAACACCTGCGCCGCCCCTGGGCCGGGAATGGGTCCGATGGGTGAGATGCATTTGAGGGTTGAGGGACCGGGTGCGCGGGGTTAAAGCAAAATCTGCGGCTTCTCCCCAGAAGGCACCCGGTCCCTGGCTGAAGGCAGCTTATCCCTCGATAGAATGGTGAAATCGTCCTGGCCTCCATTCATTTAAGCGAGAACCCTACCGATGCCTGAAATCCTGGAAACTCCCGAGCAGCAAGTCGCTGTGATCGAAGCCAACGCTCCGAAGATCTGCCAGTTGGCTGACTCCGGTTACAAGGCAACCGGAGAGAAAGGCACCGTCGTTTTGCTGCGACAGTTGGAGAACAATTCCACAACCTTGGAAGACTGGCAGTTCAAATATCGCCCTGTCAGCACCATCAACGACATTCTCTCGGACTGGAAGCAAACCAAGCTGCAGGAAATGATTATTTGCTATAACCCAGAAGTTTCGGTGGTTTGCACCTTCCTTTACCCCAACGGCACCCACACCAGCTACCACTTTTCAAAAATCAGCGAAGAGGAATAATAGTTAAGACGAGGATGCTTCATACCTTCTGCTCGAAAAAGCGATTACAGCCATTCGTACCCTGGAAACGAACGCAGCAGATTCAGAGGAATTTGCCCAGGCTCTAGCAGATTTACAGGTTTGCGCCACCGTTCTAGAGCCCTACTCCGAGGGGTTGGTGAGTGCTATTGATCAATACACCGAAGACCAGGTCGATGAGCAATGATCCGACCAGAGAAATTGCGGCAAAGCTAAAGCCCAGAAGTGGTCTGCTGAAATAGCGTCTCAAAATCCCGGGTAACGGTGGCCTCTGGGGTGTCTTCAGGTTTGGAAATGACATCAAACGCCTTGTTACGGGCGGCGGGTTCCAGCAGGGCCTGCACTACGACTTCCGCCACATCTGCCCGAGGAATAGAGGTGGGGATGCCATCGGGAGGATGATTCAGCATTTCGTCATCCTTACCCACCAGGAGTTGCCGCTTCCCACCAGGGGCATCCAGCAGGCCACCGGCCCGGATGATGGTGTAGTCGATTTCAGAATCAATCAGATACTGCTCGGCCTTACGCTTCCAGATCAGGATGTTGCCGTTGCCCATTTTGTTGAGGGGGTGCTGCTCGTTGGTGCCACCCATGGAACCCACCAGGACAATGTGCTTTACCCCGGCAGTTTTAGCCGCTTCAATCTGGTTCACCTGGCCCTGATAATCCACTTGCTCGGGCCAGCCGCCATCGGGATAGGTGAATTCGGGACGTTGTCCGGGCTGAGGCGGGGTTTTCATCTGGGGGATAGCGCTGGTGAGAATGACCAGGGCATCACAACCTTCCAGGGCAGTGGCGAGATTCTCAGGATCCTGAATATCTCCAAAGTAGAAGCCCTCGGTGGTACCAAACCGTTCTTCGGCCTTTTGAGGAGAGCGGGCGAAGCCTCGGGCGGCGAAGGTCGCAGCCATATTGCGGAGTTTTTCGAACACCAGGGAGCCGGTGCGTCCGGTTGCTCCGGTAACGAGAACCTTGAGGGGAATTGCCATAATTTTTACTAAGACGTCTACGGAGTATTGTGGCATGTCCCTTGAGGGAGGACGAAGACCATGGATACTTCCTAAAGCCAAAGCAGGCTTCAACAAATCTATTTTTACAATGGAATCAAGAAGTGATTTTAACCAGTAACCATGGGACGTAACCAACAGCAGCAAGGGCCGAAGGGGTTTGGTGCCCCGGTTAATCAAACAGCGGCGACAGAGCTTTTACGGCAAAAGGGCCGTAAACTCAGCCCCGGTTATCCCATTGCCACGGTTGCTTACTATGGCCCAAATGGAGATATTGCTACCAAGGTTGCTGTCGGCATTGTTTCGAAACGGGATGATGTCATCGATATGAAGCACTGGTTTCTGGAAGATGGTGATATTCGCTTTGATGACGGCATAAACCGTCAAATTCTAGACTTTGTTAAGCGTAAGCGAGCGAAAAGAGTCGCGATTACCGATGGCATTATGGGTTGTCCCCATGAAGAGGGCATCGACTATCCCGAAGGAGAAGTGTGTCCCGAGTGCTCTTACTGGGCTAATCGAGACAGAATGGTAGATATTCTTTAGGGTTAGTTTTCGAAGTCTACTGATATCCTGCAGCCTGCATTTCGAACAGGCGGGCGTAGCGTCCCCCCTGCTCCAGGAGCTCCTCATGGGTGCCCTGCTCGATCAGTCTGCCGCCGGAAAGGACGATGATTTTGTCGGCCCGGCGCACGGTGGAAAAGCGGTGGGAGATTAAGATGGCCATCTGGTTTTCGGTGGCGGTGCGGAACTGGTCGAAGAGTTTGGTTTCGGCTTCCGCATCCATGGCAGAGGTGGGTTCATCCAGCACCAGGATGTCGGCTCCCGACCGCATGAAGGCGCGGGAAAGGGCGATTTTCTGCCATTGCCCGCCGGAAAGTTCCTGGCCCCCTTTGAACCAGCGGCCCAGCTGGGTGTCGTAGCTTTCTGGTAGGGATTCGATGAAGTTAGTGGCGGTGCCTTTGTGGGCCGCAATCCGCCAGCGGTCGACATCTTCAAACTCCTCCACATCGCCGACGCCGATGTTTTCGCCCACCTTGAACTGATAGCGCACAAAGTCTTGAAAAATGACGCCGATGCGTTTTTGCAAAACATCAAGGTCCCATTCCTCCAGGTTACGGCCATCCAAAAGAATCTGCCCGCTGCTGGGGGAATAGAGGCGGGTGAGGAGCTTAATCAGGGTGGTTTTGCCGGATCCGTTTTCCCCAACGAGGGCAAGTTTTTCCCCAGGCTTGAGGTAGAAGGAGACATCCTCTAACGCCAGACGATTGCTGCCGGGATAGGTGAAAGAGACTTCCTCAAACCGCAGGCCTTCCCCCGGTCGCAGTCCCCGGTTGGCGTAGCCGGTGTGGGCGGGAACGGGCTGCTCCAGAAATTCGTACAGGTTGGAGAGGTAAAGGCCATCTTCATACATGCCGCCGATGGCGGTGAGGGCCGAGGTAAAGGTAGCCTGCCCCTGCCGGAAAACAGTGAGGTACATGGTCAGGTCGCCCAGGGAAATGCGGCCTGCGATCGCATCCAGCACAATCCAGCAATAGGCCCCATAAAACGCCAGGGTACTCAGCAGACCCATGCCGTAGCCCCAGCTACTACGGCGGATGGTCAGATCCCGATCCTCCTGGTACAGGCGATGGAAGATGTCCTGGTATCGCTGCAGCAGCATGGGACCCAGCTGAAACAGCTTCACCTCTTTGGCGTAGTCTTCCCGTGCCAGCAACACCTCCAGGTAGGTTTGCTGGCGAGTTTCTGGAGAACGCCACTTGAACAGGCGAAAAGCTTCTCCGGCAAATTGAGTTTCTGCTACGAAGGCGGGTATGGTAGCTCCCAGTAACAGCAGCACTGCCCAGCCGGAGAACTGCAACAGTAACCCACCGAAGGTGAGCAGGCGTAAAGAATCCTGTACCAGCCCAAAGGTGCGGTTCACCATGCTGAGGGGGCGAGCCGACGCCTGCCGCCGGGCCTGGTTCATTTTGTCGTAGAATTCGGAATCTTCGAAGTAAGTCAGAGGGAGGGTCTGGGCTTTCTCCAGAATCAGCAGGTTCACCTTTTGGCCCAGCAGCACCCGCAGCAGCGACTGGCAGAGACTCAATCCCTGGTTGGCCCCGGCGAGGATGGCCACCAGGATGGCTTCTAAACCTAGATAGGTCAGTGCCGCCCAGCGATCTGCCGCATCTCCCGACTGGGCTGCCTGCACCACAGCATCAACGATGAGTTTGCCAACGTAGGCAATGGCTGCCGGCAAAAGACCCGCGACCACCGTGAGCAGGGCTAAGACAATCGTGAGCCGCCAATCCGTTTCCCAAACCAGCTGCACTGCCCGCTGACCGTAGCGATACATGGAAAGGGATTGGCTGAAGTTTCTGAATCGTCCCTGGAGTC
>CAZPYG010000029.1:41357-45738 GCA_964590465.1 uncultured bacterium
CCGTAGCGATACATGGAAAGGGATTGGCTGAAGTTTCTGAATCGTCCCTGGAGTCTATGCCGTAGTCGTGTATTGGTTTCCCTCATGGATTAACGATAGCGTCTCGGAGTTCCAGGGGGGCCGTAGGGTAAGTTAGGGATGACTAATGAGCGGTTTGAGATGAACTGCTTTTGAGCTGTTTAGTCTGTTACCGCAAGGTTTAACCAACGCGCTGCCCCAGGCAGCGACAACCCCTGCACCAAGACAGACACCAGTACCGTAAAGAAAATGAGATTAAAAATCTGATCGGCTCCGGCAATGCCCGCTGTCAGCGGTAAAGTGGCGAGGATAATGGGAACGGCACCCCGCAAACCAACCCATGACAAAAAGCATTTCTCCCTCAGAGACAGGCGCGTAGGCAGTAAACAGAGAAACACGCTGATGGGTCGAGCCACAAACATCAAGAAAAAGGCTATTGCCAACCCAACAACGGCTACTTCTGGTAAACGCGACGGAAACACCAATAAGCCCAGCATCAAAAATATCGAGATCGACATCAGCCAGCTCAACCCATCATGGAAGCTCAAGATCAGTTCTTGATAGGGGATTGTGGAATTACCCAGAACGATCCCCATGATGTAAACCGCTAAAAACCCATTTCCGCCTAACTGGCTGGTCATGCCGAAACTAAACAGCAAGATCGCTAAGGTAGTTATGGGATAAAGCCCCGGCACTGCTAACTGCAGTCGCCTGACCATCCAAACCATAGCTTGCCCAAAGCCATAACCCAGCAGGCTGCCAATCGTGAGCTGCAACAGCAAAGTTCCCGCTAATCCTAAAGGCGAAAAGTTGGCTGTGGTAAAAATTTCGACAATGCTGCCCGTCAACAACACAGCCATCGGGTCATTGCTGCCGGATTCAAGTTCCAGCAGGGGCTGTAGCTGGCCTTTCAAAGCTAAGCCACTCGACTTCAGAATTGAGAAAACCGCTGCTGCATCTGTCGATGACAGAATCGCTCCAATCAACAGACCTTCCCCCCAGGTAATGCCCACCGGGCCAATGTTGAAGCTTGAGAAGGTGCCTAAAACGAACCAGGCAAAGGTTCCTAAAATTAGCATGGTCAGGGCTACTCCAACCGTGGCCAGAGTAAGACCAATGCCTAACACAGGACGAATTTGCTTCCAGTTGGCATCCAGGCCCCCCGCAAACAGAATAATCACCAGGGCAAAATCCCCAATGCTACGGGTCAACGTGGGATTGTCGAAGTCAATAATTCCCAGGCCATCTGAGCCGGCCACCATCCCCAGCACTAAAAATAAAAATAAGGCCGGGATGCCAAACCTGGCCGCGACTTTACTGGCTAAAACCCCCGCAAACAGGAGGATGCCCGCCACAATAAATGCAATTTCTGATGCCATGAGAAAGAGGCTCGGAGATAGGTACCGCCATGAATCATCCTGTTAAAGTACCGAATCGAGTCAGGTTATGTCACTACTTTGGCGTTTCGGCATTCTCAAAGAAAACCCAAGGCTTAGGGCATCATCCTCAATAATCATCTGTTTAAGATGAGCTGCAAACCGATTAATAAGCAAGCAATCACCAGGGTGGGAGTAGAGACTGCCACCACCCGGTCAGCAATCCACCGGGGCAGATAAATGTCTGACATCGGTTGTCCTGCAGGCGTCAAACCATCGGCGATGATCTTTAAAGGACAACGTAAGCCGTTGCCGACATAAACAAACACTTCCACCATGACCAGGGCGAAAGCTAGGGCTGTCCAGCGGGTGATGTTTCCCGTTAGGCCGCAGTACAGCAGAAATAGGATGGCCGCAGACATCACCAGAAAAACGATGGTATGCAATAGTTTGATAAAGGTCAGCAGCATAGCGTTTCGCGGCTGAGCCGAGGAAACTCAGGATGGCTTGATTGTCCCATTAACCCAAGGAAAACCTATGCTGAAATTTTTCTCTACCTGTATCAGTACCGCATAGAACGTCCCTGGCGTGGGCTATTAATTTTGCAGTCTCCTCGGCAGGACCTAGGTAGCGTTACACCCTATTCAGACCTTTTAGATGGCAAAGTTCAGCGTATCTACCTGCAAGACCTGATTGGCCAAACAAGCTTGCCGCCAGCGTTAGCTCTTTTGCAGTTGATTGTTCTGCCTGATAGCGCTGCACCAGAAGCGGCAAGAACGATTCTCGATACGGCTACAAGCGAGGGAAGGCAAGTGTTTCGGCAAACCCTCGATTTGGTAGAAGCTATACTCATTAGTAAGTTCCCACAGTTGACCTCCCAGGAGATCTTGGCGATGTTGGACATCAAAACAGCAGACCTCCGGCAGACTCGCTTCTACCAGGAAGTTCTGGAAGAAGGCCGAGAAGAAGGCGCGCAGCTAGTAGAGGCTAATATCCTGATTCGCTTGTTAGTTCGCAATTTAGGGTCACTGTCAGAGACTCAAGAGGCGTATATTCGGGCCTTACCCATTGAGCAGTTGGATGAGCTCCTGGAGAATCTCTTCGATTTCGCCAACCAGGCTGGCCTTGATGCCTGGCTTCAGTCCCACCCGGTTGAGTCTCGACGGCCAGAGTCCTAATTACCCTCCAGCGATTCTCGATAGCGGGTCAGGAGCGGCATGAGGTAATCATAGCCATCCACCCCAATAACTTCCAGGAACTGCCGTCGGTGGTCGGCCAGGATGGTCTGAAAGTTTTCTGGCCCCAGCTGTCCATACAGAATGCTGAGCACCGCTGCCGGTTGTCGCCATTCGGGGGAATCAATTTGATACAGCAGGTACATTCCCAAACAGCCGGTGAGGACGGATTGCTCCAGATTGCCGGTTCCCTGATAAGCCGCAGTGAGGTAGGCAAAGTTGGAGGCCATCAAAAGCGATCACCGATGGCCTGGGCAACCTGTAATCCTTTAGTAAGGGATTCTACCGATTTGCTGTATTGGGAAAGCTTGAGCTGAGCAATCCCCAAACTATTGGCGCAGAGAGCCTGGCTGGGTAAGTCTCCCACCTGCTCCGATAGGGTTAAGCCCTGCTCCAGATAGGTCAATACAGATTCGTACTGCTCAGGGTCTATCAGTTGGGACTGACCCTGGGAAACCTGGCTGTAACCCAGATTCGCCAGGGCATTGGCCTGGCCGATGGTGTCTCCCTCCTGCCGGGCCAGAATTAGTGCCCGCTGGCTGTGGTTAGTGGCCGCTTCAAAGTCCTGCTGCATGACGCAGGTGCGGCTGAGGTGGTTGAGGCTGGCGATTTCGCAGGGAATATCTTTCGCTTCGCGGGCAATGTCCAGGGCCTGCTGATGGAACCGTTGGGCCAGGGAGTAGTTACCCATGGCCCGCTGGGAGTAGCCCAGCAGGGTCAGAATACGGGCCTTCACGGCGGTATTGGGTACCTGCTGCAGGGGCCGATCCAGATAGTCCAGGAGAGTTCTCAGGGGTTCGCCGGAAAGGGCCGTGAAAAGCCCGCCATAGAGGGGGAAATAGTCCTGATTGGCGAACTGTCGCAGCACCTGCAGGGTCATCTGAAATGCGCCCTGGGACAAATCCGTTTTACCCAGAGCGCTGAGGCGATTAGAGACCTGGCTCCACACCACCGCGAAGGTCAAAAATGTAGCAATAGAAAGGCGCTTCCCGGCGCGGGGGTCGTAGGGCTGCTGGTCGAACCAGTTCACTAAGGAAAGCTGCAGCCGCTGCAGGACGACCGTCCAGGCGATCCAGTCTTCTATGGTGAGGGATGCGGTAATGCCTGTATCGGTAATGGCCTGATGTTGGGCCAGGTCTCCGAACAACTGCTTCAGGGCAGGGCTGGAGACAAGTTTGGCCCAGTGGCTCCAGGGTCCCTGCTGCTGCTGGATGTCGCCGCCGAAACCCAGGGATTGCCGACTATTTTCATAAATCCAGCTGACCACATCCCCCTCCAGCTGCTGCCAGATGATGAGACCCTGCTCCAATCCTGCAGCCAGGGTGGTCAGGGAAGGTCCTGCTTCAGCAGTCGTTTGGGTGCCGGATTGCTTCAGGGCTGTGGCAATCTGGGCAATCTGGTCCCGGGAGAGGGGCTGGTCTCGATTCGGGTCCAGGGCGGCGACCAGTTGGGAGAGTCGGTCTTCAGGGGAGGCCTTGACGATGCTGGCTTCCAGCCCTGTGAGCACAGCGTTGGTCTGGTTATCGGCCTGCCAGTGCTGCCACTCGGCCTGGATCATTTTCAGGGCGCGTTGCTTACGGGTAGCTTTGGCCTGTTTGAGTTCATCGTCATCGGTCAGGTCCTGTTCTACCTGGGCGGTGATGGCTTCCAGTTCGCGCTCAAACAATTCCCCAGTACCAGTCTCGACCCCCTCCTTCAGCATGCGGTAGACCTGGCCTTTCGACTGAATTTTTCCTTTCAACGTGGCGTTAA
>CAZPYG010000030.1:0-44022 GCA_964590465.1 uncultured bacterium
AGAAGAATCGGGATGGCGGGATTCGAACCCACGGCCCCTTCGTCCCGAACGAAGTGCGCTACCAAACTGCGCTACATCCCGTAGCTACCAGACTAGGGTAACACAGACCCAAACCCTGACAGCAATACTGATTCCCTTCTGCAGCGGTTCCACCGTCAGGATATCAGCCCCAAAACTTTGGCATCCCCTTAGAAACCAGACAAATAAAATAAATCCCTATGTGGATGCTCGTAACCAGTTGTCCTGCGTGATAATGATGCGGGTAAACTCAAAGAAAATTTACCCCCAGCTACCTCTCAATTATTGGAAATCACTATGGCAGCGACATCAGGCCCTATCCCCGCAACTCCAAAGCCCATTAAATTCGGCACCGATGGCTGGCGCGGCATTATTGCTGCTGACTTCACCTTCGAACGGGTAGCTCAAGTCGCCGCCGTATCGGCCCATGTGCTCAAGCATGAGTTTGGCCAACAAACCGGCAGCAACACCGTCATTGTAGGTTTCGACCGTCGGTTCCTGTCCCCTGAGTTTGCCCGCACCGCCGCAGAAGCCATTACCAAGGAAGGGTTCAATGTGGTGCTGTCCCAGGAGTATGCGCCGACCCCCGCCTTCAGCTTCGCAGCCAAGCATCAGGGAGCCCTGGGGGCCATTGTGATTACCGCCAGCCACAATCCACCGATATATTCCGGCTTAAAAATCAAGGGAGCCTTCGGCGGCTCCGTATCGCCGGAGGTGACAAAACAGGTAGAAGCCCGACTGGCCAATCCGCCTGAACCTTTAGGCCCCAAAGGCAGTCTCAAAGCCTTTGACCCCTGGCCTGAATACTGTAATGCCCTGCGCAGCAACGTAGATGTCGCCGCCATCCAGACCGCCATTTCCAGCGGCAGGGTGACGGTCTTTGCCGATGTCATGTATGGGGCGGCCTCTAGCGGCCTGGCCCGACTGTTGGGGGCCGAAAGCGTCCATGAGCTGCATAGTAATGCTGACCCTTTGTTTGGCGGCAACCCACCAGAACCCCTGCCCAAATATTTAGGCACCATGCTGGAAGCGGTGAAAGATTACCAACCCTCCAGCCAGGATGGCATTAAAGTCGGGCTGGTGTTCGATGGGGACAGCGATCGCATCGCCGCCGTCGATGGCAAAGGTACCTTCCTCAGTTCCCAGATTCTGATTCCGGTTTTGATCGATCACCTCAGATCCCGCCGGGGCTACAGCGGCGAAATTGTCAAAACCATCAGCGGCTCTAACCTGATTCCCGCCGTGGCAAAACTCCATGGGCTTGACCTTTACCAAACTCCAGTGGGCTATAAATATATCGCCGACCGCATGCAAGAAGCTGAGGTGCTGCTGGGGGGCGAAGAGTCCGGCGGCATTGGCTACGGCCACCACATTCCCGAACGAGATGCCCTGATGTCGGCCCTGTACGTGCTGGAGGCGGTGGTTAAATCTGGCCTGGACCTGAGCGACTACTACGCTCTGCTGCAGGAGAAAACCGGCTACTTCTCCGACTACGATCGCATCGATTTGCCCCTGGCCAGCATGGAAGTCCAGGCCAAGTTACTGGATGAATTAGCGAACAACCCCCCCCAGGAAGTGGCGGGCAAAGCGGTGAAAGACTGCCTTGCCATCGATGGCTACAAACTAACCCTGGCGGATGATAGCTGGCTCCTGATCCGGTTTAGCGGAACCGAACCCGTGCTGCGGCTCTATAGCGAAGCTAAAGATTTGGCTGAAGTGCACCAGCACCTTCACTGGGCAAAAGATTGGGCCAGTACTTTCACATCATGAGAAAGACCATGCTCCATTTTGGTGAAATACTTTGTGGACAAAGAAGTATCAGCCTTTAGTCTTGTTTTGTCCTCTTAGAGCATGGTGTTCAAGGGGGCTACGGCCGCATTTACCCTTTGTAGCGGTTTTTATCCTGGCCTTGAGTTATGTACCGGAATGGCAGGCTCAGGTTTTGCTGCTTGCCGAGTTGATCACGCTCGCATGGTTTATCCACGCCATCAATCGTTTTTTGCTCAATGGCAGATTGGGGCTTTCTTGTAGCGTATAGTCTGATAACTCGAACGCCCCCAACTCTCTTGGTTAGTCTAATCGTCGTAATAGAAGGGTTATTAACTATACCCAGTCCAGCTCGAGATCTGTAGTTTTCTCTAAGGCAAAACGCCACTTCTGGACTTGGACAAGGTTTATATTGAACGGCCTAAAACGAGATCCGGAACGCAGAATTTCCGTAGACGGCCATTTCTTTGGACTTTTAGGCGGTATTTTTGCAGAGGTATATTTGGATGAACGTTATGACGTTTTAGCCCGAATACTCTGGGAACTGCACATCAGGAATTAGACTGACGAACTGCCTGGCATAAGCTAACCGGCGGTATCCCGGATTCCGTATCTTATCGGGTTCAAAAGCATGAGCTGTTAATTCTCTGGATTGGCCGGTCGTGTTTCACCATCGGGAGAAGGGGCAACAGGTAAACCATCTGCTTCTGGAGATAATAAATCTTGAGGGATGTTGTCCTCAAAAGGCAAAGACTGCTCCGGTGATAATGGGGCAATGGGGTTCAGGGGAGCGCCATCGGGATTTTCCTCCGGGAACAGATTTAAGGTATCCCCTTGGGGGTTATTCTCCACATTGCGGGGAATGGTCGCCAGGGCGACCCGATCACCCCCAACGGAACGCAGCACATCCAGCACCGTTACCACATCTTCATAGCGGGCATCCCGTGAGGCATAGAGCACGATTAAACCATTCGGGCTGACCTGGTTAAACTGCAGCAGCACATCGTAGAGCAAATCCAGGGTAACCGGCTGCTGGTCAAGGTAGGTTTGCCCCAGGCTGTCAATGCTGACGTAAAGCCGATCGCTGATGCCCCCCTGGCCCCCCTGGCCCGGCAGGGGTTGCCCGGTCTGGGCCGAAGGCAAATCCAAGTCAATGGCCTGCTGCCGGGTGAGGCCGACCGCAGCCAAAATAAAGAACGTAAGGATGCAAAAAATAACGTCAATCAGGGGAATTAGCTCTAACCGAACATCCTCAGATGGGGTTTCGAGTAAGTCTATTTTCATAGGGGATATTATTTCAGAGGGCTATCATGGCGGGGTCGGTAACGCTAGCCGGATGGCGGATTTAAAGGGATAGTTGGCTGCTAGAAAGTTGTATCCGGTTTAGGGGTGGTTTGTTGAGGAGGTTCAGGTTCCATCGGGGTAGGAACAGACGTATCAGATTGAACGGAAAACGGCTGAGTTGGATTTTTGGCCCAGCTCTGGCGATAGAGCAGCTCCAGTTCGCTGCCTGCCCGGCGAAACATTTTAGCCTGGCTAAACACTAATCCCTGGAAAAGGCGGTAAAAGGCCAGGCTGACAATGGCAATTATCAGCCCTGTGGCGGTACTAATCAGCGCCTCACTAATGCCCAGGGAGGTGCCAGCGGTGGCATCGCCGCTGCCTAAGTCGCTGATCTGGATAGACCCCAAAGAGTTAATTAACCCCAGCACCGTACCCAGCAGGCCGAGCAGGGGAGACAGGGCAATCACCACCTCCAAAATTTTGTCGCCCTTGCTCATGGTCGTCAGTTCTTCGTTAGCAGCGGTTTCAAGGGCTAAGCGAAACACTTCTGGTTCGGGGGACTGCAGCTTCAAGGGAGCATAGAGAAATCGCCCCATGGGCAACATGCTGGAACGCTGAGCGATGTCGGTGGCGGCGGGCCATTCCCGGCGGGCCGCCTCCAGCACCCGACCGGAAACTTCTCGCTCTCGGGTCACGATGCGAGACCAGAACCAGATCCGCTCTAAAATTGTGCCCAGGGCCAGGACTGACAAAAGAAGCAGGGGCCACATCGCAATGCCGCCCCGGGCAAATAATTCAGGAATGTTCACGGATGTCTCCTCACACCACAGCAGCTTCTAGGAATGCTTCGTAATTTTCGTCAAAGCATAACAATTTTAGTGAGATCCGTGGCGAAGTGGGACCCCAGATGGAAAATCAGTCAGGCAATCGAGGATGGCTTCGGCGGCCCTGAGGCAGACCCCCGGCTGGCCCAGGGCTTGGCGCACTTCCTGGTAGCCGCTGAGCATGGTTTGGCGGGCCTCGGCATCAGTCAACAGGGCCCAGGCGGCATCAGCGACGGCTTCAGGGGTGACCTGCCACTGTAAAAATTCCGGCACCACGGCTTTGTTCACGGCCAGGTTGACCGGCGACGCAAACGAAATCTTAAACCTGATCAGGTAGTACAGTAACCAGGCGCTGATCGGGTTGATGCGGTAAGTCACCACCTGGGGAACATTCATCAGGGCAATTTCCAGGTTGGCGGTACCCGACTTGGCAATGGCCACATCGGCAGCGGCAATGGCGGCCTGGGTCTGGTCATGAATCACCTGGCCCGGCAGGTCGTACTGCTTGATGGCCGTTTCAAATAGGGGGCGAAATTCGGCGGAGGAAACCGGCAATAAAAACCGCAGGTCAGGATTCCGCTGATGTAAGATTTGAGCCGCCTGCATCATGGGGGGCATCAAATATCTCAGTTCCTGGCGACGGGAGGCGGGCAGCAAAGTCACCAGGGTCGCCTTCGGGTCCAACCCCAGGGAGGCCCGCGCCGCCTGCCGATCGGGGGGAGTCGGATATCGGTCTACCAGGGGATGGCCCACCCAGGTGACATCAGCCCCCAGGGCGCGAAAATAGTCTGCCTCTCCTTGAAAAATAGCAATCATGCGATCGCAATTGCGCACAATCTGCTGGGAGTCTTTTTGGGAAAAGGCCCACACCCACTGCTGGGGAGCAATGTAGTAGGTTACCGGCAAGTGGGGAAACCGCTGGCGCAGATAGCGGCCAATTTTCAGGTTGGGGGTCATATAGTCAATCAGCACCGCCAAATCGGGGGGATGCTGACTGAGCTGCTTCTGAACCTGCCCCTGGAGGCGCAGGGTCGGCAGAATATAGGGAATGGCTTCAAAAATTCCCACCGAACCGATGGCCGTCGTTTCCCCCAGCAGGGTTGCCCCCGCCCGAGCCATGCGCTCGCCCCCGAGGGCATAAATATCGAGGGTAATGTGGCGCTCTGCCGCCACCTGCAGCAGGGCCTCCACCAGCAGAGCCCCCTGCAAATCCCCCGAAACCTCCCCGGTGCTGATAAAAATCCGTCGGGGTTGGGCCTGGGGCCCAGCGGCTGGCTCCGCTGGGCTACTCATCACCACTGCCCCGACCTCTTTTCGTACCCGGGGTCAGCCCGCGGCGGTCTCCCTCCCGGGAAGCCTTGATGAAGTTGCAGAAGTGGGTAACCAACTCATTTGTTTCGCTCTGCTCCAGTTTTGCCAGAGCGTCAGAGGTCAGTTCTCTCGACCGATAAATCAGCCGATAGGCCTGCTTCAGTTCCCGATAGGATTGTCCTCCTCGGTCCTCCGTCAACCCCGCCCGCTGCAGACCCACCTGGTTCAGCCCCCGCACCGTTGCCGGATTCCCGTTCACCAGGGTAAAAGGAGGAACATCTCGAATGATCCGGCTGAGACCGCCAATCATGGCCAGTCGCCCCACCCGTACGAACTGGTGAATGCCGACAATGCCGCTGATACGCGCCCCCGATTCAATGTAAACGTGCCCCGCCAGAGCCACTGAGTTAGCGATGATCACGTTGTCTTCAACCACGCAGTTGTGGGCCACATGGGAGTAAGCCATAAATAGATTATGGTCGCCGACAATGGTGGCGGCTCCAGCGTTGGTCGCCCGGTTAATGGTGACATATTCCCGGATCAGGTTATCGTTGCCAATCACCACCCGGCTCATGGAGCCGTCATACTTTAGATCCTGGGACTCCAGACCAATGGCTGCTCCCGGAAAAATTCGGTTATCGGCCCCAATGGTGGTGTGCCCGTCGATTACCACATGGGCACCGATGTCCGTGCCGGGCCCAACCGTGACATGTTCCCCAATCACCGCATAGGGGCCAACTTTTACCGTTGGATGGAGATTCGCACCGGGGTGGATTACAGCTGTAGGGTGAATCAGGGTAGTCAAAGACATGCCTCCGGAACCCACATTTTGAGGTAAACGCACATGCATTAACAAGACCGACGGTTTGCCGGGGCCGCATCAACAACAGAAAACATCATTTCGCCCTGACAGGCCAGTTCACCGTTTACTTCAGCTCGCCCCAACATTTTGCCGAAGCGTAAGCGCTTCATAGCCAACAGCTCAACTTTCATAATCAGTTGATCGCCGGGCACAACGGGTCGCCGAAATCTTACCTTATCTATCCCGGCAAAGACACACAGACCTTTCACTCCCGGCACCTGGGTGAGAACAATCCCCCCCACCTGAGCCATGGCCTCAACAATGAGTACCCCCGGCATAATCGGGCGACCCGGGAAATGGCCCTGGAAATGGGGTTCATTAAAGGTTACGTTTTTGATGCCCGTCGCGTATTTCCCCGGCACATACTCCGTAATCCGATCGACCAGGGCAAAAGGATATCGGTGAGGCAGAAGCGCGTAAATTTCTTCTACCGAATATTCTGTCTTCGCTTCCCCCTGGGACTGATCATCCAGCTTGTCAGCCACAGGTTTCACTGCATTTGATGAAGTTGCATCAACCACAATCGTACTTTCGTCCCCCTAAACCAATGCACTGTAAGTTCTTAAATTCGAATTAGGCAGATAGTACCAGCCAAATCTAGATAAATTCTGCCATTAGACGGTACCCCTGAGGAAATTAGCCTGTTCTCAACCTGAGGAATGTTGGGCGAGGGGGCCTTGCGAATTAACCCGACCCCTACCGTCCCGCAGGGTCCATCGCCTGTTGAATGGCCTGGGCCAGCTGTAAATGCAGGCGGTGACTTGCTTTATAGGCCACGATATGGGCCTGGGGCAATGGCCCCAGCAGGCTCAAATCCCCCATCAAATCCAACATTTTGTGGCGTACTGGCTCATTGTCAAACCGCAGGGGGGGGTTCATCCATCCCTCATGGCTGCACACCAGGGCATTGTCCAGACTGCCGCCGCGAATTAACCCCTGGGTGCGCAGGTAGTCAATTTGGTGGGCCAACCCAAAGGTCCGGGCCGGAGCCACCGTCTGGGCAAACCCACCAGGCTGTTGGGGTGCCACCCCCGGCGTCCAGCTAAACCACTGGTTGCCGATGGCTGCGACATCAAAGTCAATGCCATAGGTTAACCGACATTGGTCCGCCGGAAAAGCCGCCACAAAGGCATCCCCATCATGGACGGTCAGGGGACGGGTGAGGCAATTGACCCGTCGGGGTTCACCCTGGGCAACCCAGCCCGCCTCTGCGATGGCATCAACCCATTCCTGGGCCGAGCCATCCAGCAGGGGAATTTCCGGACCATCGACTTCGATCCGGGCATTATCGATGCCCATGCCCGTCAGGGCGGCCAAAAGGTGCTCTACGGTGCGTACCGCAGCCTGCCCCCGCCGCAGTTCGGTGGAGAGTACCGTCTCCCCAACCGCTGCTACCACCGCGGGGATCTCAGCTTGCCCCGCTAAATCCGTCCGCAGGAAAAATCGCCCCTGCCCTGGAGTCGCCGGTTTTAGGGTAACCGTGGTGTTTTCACCGGAATGCAGCCCCACCCCCCGGCGCTGCACGGGAGCTGCCAGGGTTTGTTGCTGGTCAGCCGTAGCCTCAACCACAGCAGATTCGGACCGCAGGTTAGATGAGACCATTAGAACCGCTCCCCAATACCGAAGTGAATCCGTCCTTCCCCCTGATCGTTGAAGCCATAGTCAATACGCAGGGGTCCCAGGGGGGTCTGCACCCGCAGGCCGGCCCCGTAGCCAAAGCCACTGCCGGGTTTACCCCGGGACGGACCGGGAGAACCCGGTACCGAGTCACCACTGCCCAGGTCTGTGCCCGCGTCCAGGAACAACGCTCCCCCCAGGAAGGAAAACAAGGGAAAACGATATTCCGCCGTGAACTGGGCATAGCTGCGACCGCTGCCCACTTCCCCCTCGTCATAGCCGCGAATGGAGTTGGTTCCGCCCAGGGCAAACGCCTCATAGGGAGGCACATCCCCCACGATAGTACCCACCTGAACATTAAAGGCCAGGGCCTGGGGACCTTCGTTAAAGTTCAACCAGCTGACGGGAATGTAATGGCTGTAGCTCCCCCGCAGGCGGTTCATGAAAATGCTGCCCCGACCTAGGGGTACAGACTGTTCCGAATTGAGCCGGAGAATTCCCCCACTGGTGGGGTTAAAGGGATCATTGCGACGATCCCAGGTGGCGGTCACCGGGAAGGTCCACAGGTCATCCACCGGCCCATCACCTTGGGAAGCACTCAGGGTGAGCGGATTTCCTTCCGCGTCAAAGGACACCGCATTGCCGTCGGCATCCCGGGAAGACACATTTTGGACCAGGGTTCCGACGGTAACGGTCCAGTTATCGTCCAGGGGACGGCTAAAGGATATGCCCCCGCCAAACCGCCGGATTCTGACCCGATCACCATTGGGTAAGTCAATGGGGTCAGGCCCACCATCAAAGTTGAGGTTGATCGCCCGCCGGGCAAAGGCATTTGCCGTGTAGGACGTGCGGAAGGGGTCTCCCGCAATCCACGGATCGGTAAACGAGATGTCGAACAAAATATCCCGGGTACTGACCTGAGCTTCGGCACTCAGCTTCTGGTTGTTGCCACCAAAGTTATCCTGGCGGTAACTCACGGTACCAAACAGGTCCCCAGTAAAGTTAAACCCTAACCCGGCAGCCACGGAGCCGGTGTTGCGCTCGGTCACATTGACAATGACTTTGACCTCGCGAGGATTCTCATCCCCCGGTTCCAGGGCAGGGGTGACATCTTCAAAAATTTGCAGGGCAAAGACGCTCTGAAAATCCTGCTCAATTTGAGCCTGGTTGAAGACATCGCCGGGCTCAGTTTCAAATTCCCGAGTAATGATGAATTCGCGGGTCCGCCCATCTACTGGCTCACCGTCTTCGTCAAAGGCCTCCCCGTCTTCATTCAGGTAGCGCACTTCAATGTCTTCGATCACCCCCTCGGCCACTTCCAGGGTGACGACCCCCTGAGGGGAAACTTCCGGCGCGGCAACCACCTGAGCCAGCACATAGCCCCGTTCCTGGTACCACTCATTCAGTTCCAGAATACTATCCTGAAATTCAATCAGGTTGATAATTTCCCCTTCCTGGTCGGCAAAAATCTCATCCACCACCTCCGGCGGTAACACCTGGTTCCCCTCCACCTGCACATCCGTCAGAACCGGGTTAGGCTGCACCAAAAAGGTAACCCTAACCCCCAGGTCGGTATCTTCAGGGACCGCAT
Organism: uncultured bacterium; assembly: GCA_964590465.1. Taxonomy (GTDB): domain Bacteria; phylum Cyanobacteriota; class Cyanobacteriia; order Phormidesmidales; family Phormidesmidaceae; genus CAZPYG01. The sequence continues at coordinate 9,275 of CAZPYG010000030.1, forward strand.
CCACGGAGGCGAAGAAACCGGTGGCAAAAATATTGTTAATGTCTTCCTGCAGTTGAGTCCGGGTGGTGGTGCGTCCAGGACGGGTCTCGACCGCATCGTAGACGATGGTCTCAAGCTCTTCATCCAGGTCGCCGGTGGCAGCTTCCACCTGAACTTCCGCCACTAGCACCCGGGGGTCGGGGTCTTCTTCCGCCTGTTCGGGGTCCACTTCGTCGGTCTCGTCCGGCTCTTCGGCTTCAGCGTCAGCAGGAGGTTCCGTGACTTCAGGAGGAGTGGCAGGGGCTAGCTCACTGCCTGCATCTTCCTCCGCCGACCGACGAATGCGCTCAATTTGCTCCGGGGACAGTTCCGGGGCATTGTCCAGAATGGCATTGGGATTGTCCTGGGCTACCTGGGGGGAACTGGCGTTTTCCTCTGGGGAAGCATCGGTCTCGGGGGTTGCCCCTGCCGGGGGCACCGCCTCTGCTTCGGGGGTAGTCACTAGCGGGGGTAAGGCGTCCGCCGCAGGGGTTTCCACTACGGCGGGAACGGCGTCAAATCGCTCCGAGGCGGCCTGGGACACCAGATCGTCAGGGTTCACCTGGCGGCTTTCTCGATGCTGCTGAATCTGGTCCCGCAGCGATTGAATAGCCGCCATGGATTTCTCCTCGGGCGACCGAGAATCTTCGGCGGACCCACCGGTGTCGGCTGGGTCAGGGGAACCTGACCTGGGGACGAGGGAGGCAGCACCGTAGTCATCCATCGCCTGGGCTGCTTCCAGGGACAGGGGCTGGGGAGATTCTGCCCCCGTCGCCAGTTCGCTGATATCTCCCTGGGAACCACTCCCTGAGGGGAAATAGTTCTGTTCAGAAGCTGAGGCCGATTGAGGCTCGAGCAATGGGTTGGCTTTGGCCTGAGAAGAGGACAAACCCACCAGTCCCGATGCCGCAATGAACGCCAAGACCTTAGGAGATACGCGCATCAGAACTCACCTGCTAATCACATCCACACACCACGAAAAGCCCTTTCCCCAGAGGGATGGGGCCATTCCACACACTCGTACAAGGCTCACGCCCCAGCAATCGGACAAATTCTACCGCATAGATGACGCTAATTCTTGGAGGATTGAGCCGCTACCCGATCCAGCACACGCTGATAGGCCGCTTCCACCTGCCCCAAATCTTGCCGAAATCGATCCTTATCCATCACCCGCTGGGATTCGTCGGCAATGGACCGATCCCACAGGCGGCAGGTATCCGGGCTGATTTCGTCCCCCAGGAGAATCTGCTGGTGGTGATCCAGACCAAATTCCAGCTTAAAGTCCACCAGGGTAATGTCACAGGCGGCAAAAAACTCCGTCAATATCCGATTAATGCTTAGGGCCTGACGACGCAGGGTTTCGATCTGTTCCTCGGTGGCCAGGTTGAGCACCCGCAACCGATCCCCAGTCAGCAGGGGATCCCCCAGCTCGTCCTTTTTGTAGTAAAACTCCACCAGGGGCGGGGTTAGCTCCATTCCCAGGGGCAGACCGGTCTGTCGGCAGAGGCTGCCCGCGGCCCGATTTCGCACCACCACCTCCAGGGGAATGATGGTTAAGGCCTTCACCCGCATTTCCCGATCCCTGGGGGTATCGATCCAGTGGGTCGGAACACCCTGGGCCTCCAGCAGCTTGAACAAATGGGTGGAAATGGTGCAATTAATGCGCCCCTTATCCTGAATTTGTCCCCGCTTTTGGGCATTGAATGCCGTAGCATCGTCTTTGAAGTAGGTCAGCAACACCTGCGGATTGTCGGTTGCGTAAACAATCTTCGCCTTGCCTTCGTATAGCTTGTCGCCAGTAGTCATAGCAATGGGGCTCTTGGGGCGTAGCCATTCTAGCGGCAATTGGGGCTACTGGGGAAAGGTTTAGGGTTTAAGGTGTATAACCCACAATTTCCCTTGCACCTTACGCCGTAAACCTTGTACCCAATTCCACCATCTACTTGGTTGTCATGATGTGAACGCCATCCCAATCCTCCGGGGGCGGCTGTACCAGATACTGCTGGGCTCGCCGGAGGTGGACCGCTACGGCCTTATCGAGGGGTCGCAGCCGCTGGGCCTGCTGAAAGAGCTGGATGGACTGCTCAAATGCCATACCGGTGTAGGCCAGGCGGGCGCTGGCATAGATGTCTAAAAATTCTCGGGTGTGCTCATCCAGGGGGGTGTCCCGCTGGTCAATGAGTTCGTAGAGGTTGACGGCTTTGCGTTTGCCTTTGACCTGGGTACGGTCCAGTTCTCGCACCCAGATGCGGTCTTTGCACTGGCTGTAGGTGTACTCGCTGAGGACGATGTCACAGCCATACTCCTTCGTCACCCCTTCCAGGCGGGAGCTGAGGTTCACACCGTCACCAATGACGGTGTATTCCATCTTGCGCTGGGACCCGATATTGCCAGAAACCACCTCGCCGGAGCTGATGCCGATACCAATGCGGATTTCCGGCTGGTGATTTTCCACCCGCTCCTGGTTAAACTGCACCAAACGCTGGCGCATATCGAGGGCCGATTGAATGGCGGCCCAGGCGTGGTTTTTCAAGGGCAGGGGGGCACCAAACACCGCCATCAGCGCATCGCCGATGAATTTGTCGAGGGTGCCTTCATAGTCAAACACCGCCTCTACCATCGTTTCGAAGTAGGCGTTCAGCATTTCCACCACTTTGTCGGCTTCGAGGTTTTCCGTCAGGGTGGTGTAGCCCCGAATATCAGAGAACAGCACGGTCACATCTTTGCGTTCACCCTTCATCATGGTGTCTTCCCCCAGGGCCATCACCTGCTCGGCCACCCCGGGGGTCATGTAGCGGTAGAGGGTGCTCTTCATGCGTTTTTCCTGGCTGATATCTTCCAGCACCAGCAGGCCGCCGAGGACACCGCCCTCAGGGTTAGTCAGGGGATTGACGGTGAGGTTAATGCTGCGCTCCAGGGTCTGCACCTGCTCGGCCGGAATTGCCCCGGATGCAGCCGCCCTCTGCCCCCAAAGATGGAACTGGGCAGGGTGCTGGGGATCTGGAAACACCAGACCACAGGCCGGGTCTTGGCCATCCACCAGGGTTACCCTGAGACTCTGCTCTGGCACATAGTGCTTGGCCCCGTGGGCCAGGCTATCGGTGAGGCGAAACTTCAGGTTTTCAATGGGAATCACGTCCCAAACCAGTTGATGAAGCAGGGCGCTTTCCCAATGGTGGCAAATGTCCCGTCCCTGGGCCGACTCCACGGGGCAGCCCAGCAGTTCCAGGGCGGCGTCGTTGATGGTGACAACGCGGCCTTCCATATCGGTGGATACCACCGCGTCGGACAGGCTCTGGAGAATGTCTTTTTGATATTGCTTTTCGACCAGCACATCCTCGAACAGCTTGGCGTTTTCCAGGGCAACCCCCGCCTGAATGTTGAACGCCCGCATAAAGGACTCATCGGAGGTGGTAAAAGTGCCCTGGGCCTTATTAATCAGCTGGGTGACGGCAATCAGCTTGCCGCCGGAGTCAAACACCGGCATACAGAGAATGTTGCGGGTGCGGTAGCCGGTGCGTTTATCGGCATCCGGGCTAAACCGGGGGTCCTGGTAGGCATCGGGGATATTGAGACTTTCCCCGGTGGTAGCCACATGGCCAGCGATGCCGGTATTGCTGGGGATACGCAGCTCCACCAGGGACTTACCGTCCCCGGATTTCACCTTCGACCAGAGTTCCCCGCTGTCTTCGTCGATCAGCCAGAGGGTGCTGCGGTCAGCCTGCATCAGCTGGCGAGCCTCTTCCATCACCGACTGCAGGGTTTTTTCCAGGTCGAGGCTCTGCTCCAGGGAAGAAATGGCCTTCAGCAGGGCGGAAACCCCTTTTTGGTTTCGGGCCGCCACATAAAACGAGTTGCAGCTCTCCAGAATTACCCCCAGGGAAGCGGCAAACTCCTTAAAGTTGCGCTCATCCTCTTCGTTAAAGGGCATGCCGTTGAGCTTGTTGAGTAACTGCACCACAGCAACGATATTGTCGGTTTTTTGACTCAGCACCGGCATACAGAGGATGCTGCGGGTGCGGTAGCCGGTTTTTTGGTCGTGGGTGCGGTCAAACCGTTCATCGGCATAGGCATCGGGAATGTTCAGGGGAGCCACGTTGGTGGCCACATAGCCGGAAATGCCTTTGCCCATAGGGACTCGAATTTCCAGGCAGCGCTCCCCGTCCCCCTGGGCAATTTTGGACCAGAGTTCTTGTTTTTCCTGATCCACCATAAAAATAGTGGTGCGTTCTGCCTGCAAAATTTGGCCAATTTTGAGGGTAAATGCCTCTAGAATTTGCTCTAGCATGATCTCCAACGATTCGTTGTTGATCATGTCGATGGCCCGCAAGAAATGCTCAAATTCCTTGGTAATTTGATCAAGCAACTCGATAAATTGGGGCGTCGGCAGATTTCTTACCCGATTCGTCAGGGAACTGGGGTGGTTCACCTGGGACAGCGCTGCAAGCATGCTGCTGGAAGTTGAAGGCGACATAGGAACCCCGCTAAAGCGTGCCGATAAAGGAATCAAAAAGGCAAAAGGAACTGCAATATAACGGCTAGACCATCTATAGAAATCATATTTCCCCAGACCCTAAAGAAGCTGCAGCCTGCGGAACAAAGCTAATGAATTTTACGCTAGGTGAGCGGCTTGACCACGGAACGAGTGGTGAAAAAGTCGGGCAGGCTAGTTCTATGTTCTGTTTCAGCGTACCCAGGAGCAAGTATTTTTGTACAACAACGGAGCATATCTTCCCCCCGGGGAGAAGAGGTCCGCCTGAGACGAGGAAACCTTTTGACCATGAAACCGGAGGACCGCAACAATCGCAAAAATCGATGGCAGCTTTTCCTGGCGCTGGCGCTGGGGACAGTCTGGGGGTTATTGCTGGCGGCTCCCGGTTGGGCGGCCTCGATATCTCCCCCCACCAATAGTCATCCCCCGCTGACGGTGGACGTCCTGCGTCAGCAAATTCATTCGCCCGTCCTGCGGGATGGTAGGCCAACCGTCAACTTGAAAAATTTCACCATTGATCTGCGTCCCGAAGGAGACCTTCAAGACAGCTTTTATCGATTGTTGAGTACCACCCTCCAGAAGGCCGCCAAGCCCCCGGCCCTGGATCTGAGCTATGCCATTGTGCAGGGCACCCTGGATTTACGGCGGTTGGGCCTGCGGGAACCCCTTTACGGCACTACCCTGGCCCCCCTGCTGAGCGCAGAAAGCCAGGCCCAGTTGCGGCGCGATCGCACCCGTCTGTCCCAACTCAGCCGTCTATCTCAGTCGCTGTTGATTCAGGGGCAGGGAGGGGGGCAGGAAATCTATCTGCTGCAGGGCCCGTTAATTGCGGTGCAGACTCGTTTTCAGGGAGCGGTGCTGGGCAACGACACGTTCTTTCTGGGACGCATTCTAGCCCAGGGGGCCATTTTTGAGCAGGGGCTTAACCTGTCCGGGGCGCGGTTTAACCAATCCGTCAACTTGGCCGGAGCAGACTTCCGCCAGGGCCTCCAGGCCAAGAGCAGCATTTTCTTTCAGGCTGCCAGGTTTGATCAGGGCCGTTTTCGCAACGGGGCTAACTTTCAGGGGGCTGAGTTTCAGGAGGATGCCAACTTCAGCCGTTGTCTGCTAGCCGGAGACCTGAATTTTAGCCGGGTGCAGTGGCAGGGCACCGCCGATTTCGCCCGTACCCTGTGGCAGGACACCGCCTTCTTTCTGCGAGATTCCTTTGCAAAGGCGCTATTTCTCACCGAAGCCCGATTTGAAGCCCCCCTGATGCTGAGGCAGGCCCGATTTGGGGAACCGGTTAACTTGCGCAACGCCATGGTGGGGGCCGAAGTAGACTTTGGCGATGCCCTGTTTCAGCCCCAGGCCTACCTGAACATTGCGGGCATGGAGTTCAGCCTGGAGCAAACCCAAATTCTCGGCACCCCCGGCAAAATTGGCCGGGTGTTTTCGGTGCCGCGCCTGGGGGGCAACGAAACCCTGCTGCGCAACCTGGAGCGTAACTTTCGCAGGCTGGAGCAAATCAGCGACGCCAACCAAATTTCCTACACCACCGAGCGACTGCGGCTGCAGGACTGGGCAAGACGGCTGTTTGGGGCCAACTTAAATACAGCATCTGAGGATACGCTGGTGCGGGTGGGATTTTCCGAAACCCAGGCCCAGGCCATCGTGCAACAGCGGCAGGAGCAGGCCTTGCTGACGGTGGATCAGGTGCTGAGCTTGCCGGAAGTGGATCTGGCGGCCTATGTTAAAGTGCGCGACCGGCTCCTGGCTCGGGGATCGGCCTCCTGGGGGTGGCGGGTCAGATTAGCCCTGCGCTGGCTGGGGTTGGCGGGGCTGATTGTACTCAGTCACTATGGCACCAGCGTCAGCCTGGTATTTGGGGTGGGGCTGATGGTCATTCCTCTATTTGCCCTGATGTTTTGGTTCGTGGACCGCTACCGTCGCCGGGTACCGCATCCGATTTTGCCCCCTAGGGAAGAGGGCCTGTGGCTAACGGGAAGCTGCATCATGCTGTTTAGCCTGGGGTTGAGTAATCTCCTGCGTACCGCAGACTACCCCCTGCTAACGCTGCTTTCCATGGCCCTCCTCACCCTGCCCATTCCCCTGGGGATGATTGCCCTGTTATTGAAGCAGGGACGCTACCACGACCTGATGGATCAGAGCTACTTCGTGGAAGACGGTAGCCTGCGACAGCTCCGCCTGCTGATTGCTCGCCTGCCGGTGATTCCCCGCTATTACTTCTTTCGCGATCGCTATTTCCCCATGCTGCTGGACCGCCGCTGGAACTGGCTCAACTACCTGGACTTTAGCCTCAATAACTGGCTCAAGTTTGGCTTTAACGATATCCGCCTCAGGGATCAGGAAGTTCCCGGTTTGGTAACGGCTTTAGTGTGGTATCAATGGGGGTTGGGGCTGCTCTACGCCATCCTGTTACTGTGGACATTTTCCCGTACGATTCCCGGATTGAACCTGTTGCTGTATTTCTAGCCCAAACGCTGTGGTTAACCCCATAATTTCTCAGTCGGATTTAAATCAAGAGGCCAAAGCCAACCTGCGCCGCCGGTTGCTCAACGCCCGGCAGAGCATTCCCCCTCAGGTTTGGCGAGAAAAGTGCGATCGGATCTGCACCCACCTCAGCGCCTGGGAATATTTTCGCCAGTGCCGGGTAATTTTGGCCTACACCAGCTTTCGCCAGGAACCCGATGTTAGCGCTCTCACTCAGCACCACAAGCACTGGGGGTTACCCCGCTGCGTCGGTAAGCAGATGGAATGGCATTACTGGTCTAATACCGGGCGCTGGCCGTTACAAAAAGGGGCCTACGGCATTATTGAACCCCATGCCCAATCCCCTCTGGTCGACCCCAATCTGGTGGATTTAATCCTAGTGCCCGCCGTGGCCTGCGACGTGCGGGGCTACCGTCTGGGCTATGGGGCAGGCTACTACGACCGTATGCTCAGCAAAGCTCAATGGAAAGACAAGCCCACCCTCGCCATTGTGTTCGAATATGCCCGCCTCCCCAGCGTACCTAAAGACGTCTGGGATATCCCCATGAACGGGGTGTGTACCGAAAGCGGGTTATTTTTAGCCAAGTAGTCGCCCCGGGGATCAATCACCATGGGGAAGATCAAAGCCCAGGATCTGGCAAAGTAGACAATAGAAATAGCCAGGTAAACTTTGAAAGCACCCAGTCCCTGGAAGTGTCGATACCCTGATCCCGTCGTCAACCGCTGCAGACCGCCCCATTAGGTCCCATTGCTATGACCATAAACCGTTTAATTCCCAACATTTGCTCCGATTTTCTGGCCGAGAGCAAGCAATTCTACACCGGGCTGCTGGGATTTTCTCTCACCTACGACAGCGACTGGTACGTGCAGGTCACATCCCCCCAAGATCCTCGCCTGGAACTGGGCTTTATTCGGCGAGATCACGACTTGGTCCCCGAACCCTACCGCACCCCACCCCAGGGCATGTATCTTACCGTGGTGCTGGATGACGTGGATGCCGTCTATAAACAGGCCCAGGCCATGGGTTTAGAAGTATTGCAGCCTCCCCAGGATGAATTTTACGGCCAGCGGCGCATGTTGCTGCCAGACCCGAATGGGCTGCTGCTGGATATTTCTACACCGATTGGGAAGTAAAGGGGTAGATGGGTAGGGGGTCTTTGGTCTGCAAGATTCTGAGGTCAACCAAAACCCATCCTCCAATCCCCAATCCCCAAACCTGAAACCCGATACCCCTATCCCCCCAAATACCCCCTCGGAGTCACCATCCACCTCCCCTGCTGCCGGGTACTCTGGTTCCCAATCAGCACGATAGTCAACATATCGATGGGGTAGTTCAACATGTCTACCAGGGTGGTGACGTAGAGTTCCTCCTGGGGCCGATAGACAGATTTGACAATCGCAACGGGAGTTTCGGGGGCGCGGTGGACCAGCAGAATTTTCTGCGCCGTTTCAATCTGATGGATGCGGGTTTTAGATTTGGGATTGTATAGGGCAATAACAAAATCCGCCTGGGCAGCGGCTTCCAGTCTTTTCAAAATTATTTCCCAGGGGGTCAGCAGATCACTGAGGCTAATGGTGCAGAAATCATGCATCAGGGGTGCTCCCACCCGGGCCGCCGCCGCCTGAACCGCAGAAATTCCCGGATATACCTGTAGCGATGGAGCCTTGCCATCCCATCCTGCCCCTTGCAGCTGCTCCATCACCAGGCCGGCCATGCCATAAATGCCGCAATCCCCGGAGGAGACCACCGCCACGTTTAGTCCCCAATTGGCCAGGGCAATGGCGCGCGCTCCCCGCTGGCGTTCCTGGGTAATGGGCCAGGATTCAACAATTTGTCCTGGTCGGCAAAGGGGGCGAATTTGATCGATATACAGGGAGTAGCCAATGACGGCATCCGCCTGGGTAATAGCCGCCTTTGCCCCAGGGGTGATCTGGTCGAGACGACCTGGGCCAGTGCCCACCAGAGCGAGATGGCCCTTCCGTCCAAGGTATTCATAGGGTGATTGAGCAATTGCAACGGTTACTGCCCCGGCGAAGTCGGGATGACGGATGACTTGCTTGGTTACCCGTAACCCTGTTCCTCGATCTCCCCGGGAGGACAGCACGGTATCCCCATCCCCAGCTCTCCCATCCCTGCTGATTCCCGCAGCCTGAGGGAAAGGGGAATCTAGATGGTCCCCATTCAGACCGCACCCAGCCAGGGGAGTCATCGGCCTGGCGGCGGCCAGCATAGCCGCCGCTTCGGCGACACTGGGGGTACCCACAACGCCCGCCACCACATCCGAGGGATGGGGCACCGGAATTTCCCTGAGTTCAGCGGCGGTAAAGCAGCGAAGGGGCCAGGAATTTTCCTGGCAGAGTTCCACCAGACCAGTTTCATCCGCTTTGAGATCGAGGGTGGCAATCCCGGCGACGGCGCCGATGGCTAAGTGGCGCGATTGGCAGACCGACTGGATTGCCGCGGCCATCAGCTCTTTAGACGTTCCCCGTTCACAGCCCAGGCCAATCCACAACACCCGCGGATGCCACTGGACTTTGGGCATACCCTCATCCGGCGAGAAGCGCCGCTGTATGGCACTGATCCACACCCGGGCCTGGGGTTCTGGCGGCTGTTCGGGTTCCAGGGCAGCTACGTCAGGCCATTCAAAGGAAAAAGGATGTGCTGCTGGTAGTTGATGTTGCCACAGTTCAGATCCCACCTCCTGAATCACCTGAACGGGTTTGCCTTGAGCAATGGCGCTGGCCACCCCCGTCCAGTTACCGCTACCTTTGGTCCAGCCGTAAGGATTACCCAGCACATCAATGCCCGGCAGGTGGTGATGATTGGCCGCCCCAGTCAGCACGGGGGTGGCATCGAGATATTGGCTGACGGTCATGGCCAGGGTATCTGCGCCCCCCTGGTGGCCACCGCACAGGCTCACGGCAAACTGACTCGATTCGTCGATCACGACCACTGCCGGATCGGTGGCCTTATCCTGCAGCAGGGGCGCAATCAGGCGCACAACGGCACCGCTGGCCAGGGCAAAAATCAGCCCATCCTGGGACTGCCAGAGGGAGAAAAGACAGTTTTTGAGGGATCCTCTATAGACTTGATGATTGACTAGGAAAGGCACTTCGGCCGCGAGGGCTGCGGGAATCCACAGGGTGGCGGGCAGTCCAGAACAGACGGGCAATAGCGATCGCACCCCAGCCAGGGTAGTCGTAATAGCGGCAAATGAAGTCAAGGCCCTCTCCCGATAACGGCAACAGAGTATTTACTATCGCATTTCTCGCGGTTAGCCTTGACCAGAGATGATCCACCCTATCCCTGGAAGGTCGAAAAATGAGTCCCCCAGAATGCGATGCCTCGGGGGGATCTGCATTTAGGGGGCTACGCCAGGAGGGTAAGCCCGGGTTACTGGATTTACCAGGGGCTCAGGCCAGTTAATCCTCCTCGAGGACCGCTTCCATTTGTTCGGAAATCTTTTCCTTGATTTCTTCAATACTGGGCATAAATTCATTCCGCTTTTCAAAGCTGGCTTTGATTTTTTCGCCAATTTCTTCAGCGGTGGGGGCAAATTCAGCACCAGGATTATCGGGGGAGAAATTTCCCTTGGCTTCCATGCCCGCTTTGATCTTCTCCTGAATTTCTTCTGCAGTGGGCATGAACATTTCTTTCTTCTTCATAAAAATCTCCTTCTTTTGCTCAGGGGTCAGAGAAGCAAAGATGGAGTGTTTAGGAATTTGCTTAACCACTGAAGCCAGTTCTGTCTTTTGCTCAGGAGTCAGGTACATTTCCCGGAAGGCTCTGCGCATACTGTAGCCGCCCTGGATTGCCTCCTCAAATTTTTCCCGCTGTTCAGGAAAGAGAATTTCCTCAATTTCCGGAACATACTTATCCTGCAGTTGTTGCATTAATCCTTGCTGTTCTTCGGTTAAGTCAAAGTCCTGGAACCAGGGCAAAGAAAAAGGAAACGGCTTCGCCAGCACCGGCTGGGCAGCCAGGGTTAAGGCCAGAATGGCAGCAATGATAATGGACGCAAGCTTACGTAACATGTTGGAACAATCTCCTGGGAAATATTGGGGAATTCGGTCAAGGTTAACCGCTGGCTATTCACTTTCCTTAGTTAACCGGGCATGTTCAGCAAAGGCAACAACCGCCATGAAAGCAATAATCACAACAGGAATAATCAGACTCCACCAGCTTTCAGAAATTAAAACAAAGTAAGTAGCCGCCAGACTTCCCAGGGCAAAACCCATGATGACGGGAAACATTCTGCCGATGCGTTCCTTAGCTTCTTCTCCAGCCTTCGCAGCGGTTTCGTCCGCTGCTGGGGAGAAAAACCTGGAAATGGTGACCTGCACTAAATCAATGGTCAGCTGGGTCGTGTTACCTGTCATCACGGTGGTGGGAATATAGCTCTTAAAGGTGCCCCTGGCCTCTTTCATCAAAGCATTTTGAATGGCCATGGCAATGACGCCGGTCATGCCAATGGGGAAAATGTATTCCTCCTGCACATCCAGCACCAGGGCCGGCGTAAGACTCACCCCAACGATCAGAAAAATCGTCAACGCAATCGCCTCTGCGGTCAGCAAAATAGCAAATACAGGCCACTGCTTTCGGCGAGCATAGCGGGCAAGCACCGATGTACCCGCCACGGTGACGATGAACACCGGCAGCATCACCAGATGAGTCACCACGGACTCTTCATCCGCGTAAACAAAAGAATATCCTGCCAGGGCAATATTACCGGTTACATGGGCGGTAAAGATACCGAACAGAATAATAAATGCCGATACATCGACAAAGCCCGCCACCCAACTTAACAGAAAACCGGCAGGACCATCGCCCAGAATGTAACTACCAATACCCAACCGAGCCTTAGTAGGTGAAGTTGCAACCATGGTTAATTTTTCTTAAGAAAACAAAGTCTCCGCGACACAGCCAACAGTCCGAAAGCTCGGCATACAACCTTACATACAAATATGACCGACCGGGTGTTTTTAGCTACTTCTATCCTGACCACTTATTTTGGTAGCTTCTGTAACAGGGTTAACGATATTTTCGACCCAAGCCTGCCCTACCTTAAGAAACAGCGCCTTTAAATTCGCCCGAAAACGCAAAAAGCCTCTCCTGAAAACGCAAAAAGACTGTACAGCACACTACAGAATCACCGTCTACACTCCGATACCTTTAACAAATACTGTATACAGTACACCGAAGTCTGCCATGGAATGGGCGTTTCATAAAGGGCCAAAAGGATAATGGACGAGTTTGCGGAAGGATCAGGGTCAGTCGGAACCAGATGACCTTCAAACCTGAAGAAAATCTAAGGTTCAGTTTTTTGTGTGTCGAAAGTAACAAAAAAAACCCTGATCAATTGTCAATCTTTCATCAATTCCATAAGAAAAGCAGTTAGCAAAGGAGCCAAGGGCGTCGATGTCACAGTCAGATAGCAGTAGTGCTTTGGAAAAGGATTTATCCACGGACACGGTGGAATACAACATCGGCCTGCTTTACAGCCTGATGGATAAGCCCCCCGTACCCGAAGCCGCCATGGTTGCTTTACAGCACGTTTTGGCTTCGTTCGTCGGGATTATCACCCCTCCAATTATTATTTGTGGGGCCCTGGGAGTAGATCCGGTTAATACCAGCATCATCATTAGCATGTCGCTGTTTGCCAGCGGCATCTCTACCTTTATCCAGTGCCGTCGGTTTGGGCCTGTCGGCTCGGGGCTATTGAGTCTGCAAGGAACCAGTTTTGCTTTTCTGGGCCCCATCATTGCCATTGGTTCCGGCGCTATTGATGGGGGAGCTTCTGTGGAGCAGGCCCTGGCTTTAATTTTTGGCTGCTGCTTGTTTGGCTCCGCCGTTGAAATGATTTTGAGCCGGTTTTTGCATCTGGCCCAGCAGATTATCACCCCTGTGGTTTCGGGTACGGTGGTGATGATCATCGGTCTCAGCCTGATTAAGGCCGGATTTTTCAGTCTGGCGGGGGGAGCCATCGCTCAGCAAAATGAGACCTTTGGCAGTACCCAGAATCTTCTGTTAGGTCTGTTTGTGCTGGCCATTGTCATTCTGCTGACCCTTTCAAATAACCGATTTTTCCGGATGGGGGCAATCGCCATTGGCCTGATCATCGGCTATATCATTGCGGGCTTCCTGGGCATGGTCAACCTCAGCGCCCTGAGTGAACTGCCCTTTATTCGCTTTCCCCTGCCCCTCCGCTACGGGTTGGACTTCAGCTTTGCGGCATTCTTGCCCATTGCCCTGCTTTACTTAATTACGGCTGTGGAAACCATTGGGGACCTGACCGCCACCTCAGCGGTTTCTGGGGAACCGGTAAAGGGTGGGGTCTACTTCCGTCGCATTAAAGGCGGTGTTTTAGGGGATGGTATTAATTCGGCGATCGCAGCCGTCTTAAACACCTTTCCCAATACCACCTTTAGCCAGAACAACGGAGTGATCCAAATGACGGGTGTGGCCAGTCGTTATGTGGGCTTTTTCATTGCGGGTATTTTCGCCATTCTGGGTTTGTTTCCGCTGATTGGGGGGGTTTTCCAGGCCATTCCTCAACCGGTCCTGGGGGGAGCCACCCTGGTCATGTTCGGTTCCATCGCCGTCGCGGGCTTAAACATCGTGGCTTCCAGTGGTTTAGACCGTCGCTCCATCATTATTGTGGCTGTGTCCCTGGCCCTCGGGTTGAGTGTGGTTTACACCCCTGAGGTGCTGGCTGATAAACCCGTCCTGATCAGGAACGTATTCTCTTCCGGGATTTCCACTGGAGGCATCACCGCCATTTTGTTGAATACGATTCTTCCGGGCAGACCTTCCGCCCCATCCCATCGAGAAGTGTCCAAGCCCACTGAAGCTTAAGCCCCTCTCTTTAGGGTGAGTCTTGATTTTTGAAATGGAGCAGGGACAGCCCAGCTCCATTGAAAAGCTGTCCCTGGTTCAAGAGTCAGGGTATTTAAGCCTGCCTGGTTTTTAGACCCACAGAAATATCAGGGTTTTTGAGAAATGTTTTCCAAAGTACATTTTCTCAATTACCCCACTGATAGGTTTCGATCATTTCAAATTTGGTGTGAGGAAGATTAATGAATAATTTTGCGACCTTTTTTAAGCAAAGGTTGTTCTTTTCGTTGACTGGCTATCCCCAGCGACTGCTGGCAGCGTTTTTTTTGCTGGCATCTACCGCTCCGGCCTTAGCCGTAGAGGTTTCTGCAGCTGACGACCAGGCTACAGGTGGTTACCAGGCTTTAGTTGATGACGCAAACAACCTAGAAAAAGTTTCTTTTGAGGTGCAGCCGCCCACCCTGTTAGCGGACCAATCCCTCAGCTTTGACACGGGGCTTGGGGCTTCCCAGGGCGAGGGCACTCCCACCTTGGGGATTGGGGATCTGGAAGCGGGTACCACCCCCCAGGACTTGTGGCCCACAACCGATGCCGATGTTACCGCCCAGGTCACCAGCGTTAGCGAGTTTACAGATGTCTTCCCTACCGATTGGGCTTTCCAGGCTTTACAAAACCTGGTAGAAACCTATGGCTGTATCGAAGGTTATCCCGACAGCACCTATCGGGGGCAGCGCAGCTTGACCCGGTTTGAGTTTGCCGCGGGTCTGAACTCCTGCCTCAACGTCTTGACTCAAGTCATCACTGAAAGCAGTCTAAATCCTGAAGAACTGGCAACCATCCAGCGCCTACAGGAAGAGTTTCGGGCCGAACTCGCCACCCTGGAAGAGCGAGTCGATGTCTTAGAAGCAGATGTGGCAGAACTGCAAGCCCAACAGTTCTCTACGGTTACGAAGCTGCGAGGCCGGGTATTTGCCCACATTGGCGGCGGCTTTAGGAATGGAGACATCACCGCTGAAGGGGGCAGCAATATTTTCTTCGCCGGTAGAGTTCTCCCCGATCCGGTCACCGGTGAAAATCGGGTGTTCTATCGCGATCCGGTCACCAATGAGCCGTTCACCCGCACCATTGACGATAATCCAGGCACTACCGTTGGCAGCCTGGCCTGGATCAACTTCGACACCTCTTTCACCGGGGAAGACCTCTTAAAGCTACAACTGGCTGCGGGGAGTGGCGTTGGCCCAGCGAACCTTTACGGTTCTTCTGGCCTGTTTAATACCTTCGGTACTCCGTTTACCTTCCAAACTGGAAGTATCGAACCCTTTGACCCGGTTATCCGGGAACTCAGCTACCAGTTTCCCGTAGGCGACCAGTTGACCATTGACATTGGCCCTCGGATCAACTGGTACGCCTACTTTGACAACAACCGCTACACCTTCTTTCTGACCGGGGCCAACAGTTTCAACTCCAGCGGTGGCACCCTGGTCAACGCCATAGACCGGGGCTCGGGAGCCGTTGTTGTTTGGGATGTGACCGACTGGTTGGATCTGCGGTTGGGTTACCTGGCCGAAGCGACAGAGTTTCTGCCCGGACCCCGGGATGCGTTTGATCCCACCATCGGCCTGTTTGGCGGCACCAATACCCTGACCGGTCAGATAGGACTGCGCCCCTTCAACGATTTCAACCTGCGGCTACTCTACACCCGCACCAGCCTGAAAGCCTCTAACGGGTTAGTGGGCGGTACCAACGGAGAACCCATCTACGGCTTTGCCGATGATGGTGTGGGTGGGCAACTCACCGGCGGCACAGCGGACACCTTTCTGGCGAACTTTGACTATGCTCCCTTCGACTGGCTCGGTCTATTTGGCCGCTATACCTATGCCAGCACCAACCTCCGCCGCAGCGGCAAGGTAGGTGAAATCAATAGCCAATCCATCCAGTTCGGGCTAGCCTTCCCGGATCTCTTTAAGGAGGGGGCTTTGGCTACGGTATCTTACCTGATACCGTTCGACGTCACTGGCGGTCGGCGCTTCCTGGTGTCTGGCGGCGGCGACGGGGGGACCCAGCAGGAAGTGGAGGTCAGCTACCGCTACCCCGTTTCCCCCAACATCGCCTTAATGCCGTCTTTTTATTGGATTATGAATCCCAACAACTTTAGCGACAACCCTGACCTGTTCTTCTTTAATATGCAGGCCCAGTTGTCCTTCTAGGCCACGATTAGGGATGCCGGGGGCAGGCCTGACTGTGAAGCCTGCCCCCGGTCAATTGGTTACTCGGCCATCGGGGTCAAACCAGCCGTTAGCCAGATCACGACTATCCGTCATAATCCGTAGTAATCTCCACGGCCAGGGTTGCTTCGTCTACGGTGACAAAAAGCTGATTGGGTCGGCAGCACACCTGGCAATCTTCAATGTAGGTTTGGCTCATTCCCGCGGAAAGATCCACAAACGTAGCGTTAGGTTCACCACAGAAAGCACAGTAGAACTCTGCCGTTGATTCCATTGTCTGAGTCCTCAAAAAACAGCAGCGACTATCGGCACCTGAAGCCACCCGTCACACAGGCCACTTTAGTCAAAACCCACCAGGATTGGAACATTCTGCCAGGGAAGACGTCCTCAAACTTACATTCGTCATAGGCCCAACCATACCTCAGATGCCCTGCGGAAATCTTGGGTATGCCCGGGGTCAAGTTTTCAGGAGGATGATATGAAATTTACAACCCTTGCCACTTTATCCCTGGTGATGCTGCCCGTTGTCGGGATGCCCCAGGCCCAGGCCCAGGACAATCAGCGACTGGCCCAGGCCGTGCCAGCCAATACCTTGCAAGCGGTGACTTCTCTAGAGGAAACCCTTTACCTGGGCAATGGAGCGGTGGTCGAGCAATCCCTTCGGGTAGACAATGCCACCACCTTTAATGGGGTTTCGATTCCCGCCGGGGCAATTATTCGAGGCCAGTTTGAACCGGTTGCCGGGGGGCTGCGCTACGTGGCTAACGGAGTTCAGATTGGCAGTCAAACGTATACCTTACAGGCCGTTTCAGAGGTTTTAGCGGATATCAAAGACCCCAGAGAAACCTCCTCCGGGGCAATCCTTGGGGATGCCGCCATCGGTGCTGCCGGGGGGGCTCTCGTCACGGAGGTGTTCGGCGACGCCAGTTGGGGAGGCATCCTGGGTGGAGCAGCTACGGGCATCCTGGTGGGGAACGTGACCGCCCAGCGAGTCGTGGTCTTGGCACCCGACCAAGCCATTGCGCTACAACTTCAGTCCATTGCGCTGTATTAATAGCAATCGGATGAATGGGAGTTGGATGGATGGGAACAGCCTGCCCAGGAGCAGTCAGGGCGAAGGCAGCTCATTCCCATGCCTAAGGTCACGATTTTCTGGATGAACACAGATCCTCCAACTCCGCTTCAATGGCCTGAGTGCTGATGGCAATTTCATATAGAGAAACCACCAGAGATCCCACTAACAGCATCAAGCTGAGGCCGAACAGAACCTCGGCCAGGGACTGTCCCTCAATGAAAAGGGCAAACATGGATAGGGTGCACAATATAAAGCTGGAAACGCCCAGCGCCTGCATCAATCGAATCAGGGCGATGCGTTTACGTAAATTTACAATTTGCCGCTGCACCATCGTTTGAAAATAGTCCCGCTCAGAGCTGTGCAGTTGCCGAATCAGCTGGGCCAGCACCAGGAAACGATTCGTATAGGCCAGCAGCAACAGTGAAATCGCTGGGAACAGTAAGGCTGGCGTTGTCAGTTCCATGGCAAACACCCAAAAAAAGAGAGGAGTCAAACAGGACTCCTCTCTAAAAATACTAGCCAGACAGATAATTGGTGTACTTCACCCCCTAGGCGTGGGTGGCAACGCTGAGGTTGGAAGCCGTTAAGCGTTCATAGGTCGCCCGCATTTTCAGACCCACCAGGACCTGGAAGAGGCCGCTACCGTTGCTAGAACCCGGATATTCCCGGTGCTTCAGCAGCAGCTCGGACATTTCGCCGTAGTACTTGGTGGAGGTGTTGCTGAGGTGGCTCTCGATGTAGATCATCTCTTCCAGACGGTCGAACTGACCGTCAACCTCCAGCACGGATACCTCATGGCCATAATAGGTATCGGGGCCATAGTGCATACGAATGCCGGGGTAGGAACAGGTGAGCTTACGACCACAGGGAATCCAGTCGATGGTGGACCCTTCGTCGAACAGGTAAACTGGGTCAAAGCCTTCGACGCCTTCCCGCTGCATCAGACGCACCCGCAAAATCTTCTTATCTTCATCGTTGGGGATGAGTTGGGTAGGCAGAATCTGAATCACCACATCGGCATACTGCTTCTGAATGTCGATGTAGGCTTCAAAGTCAGGACGGCGGGCATTGATGGAGGCTAGCACATCTTCGTAGCGGTGGCCACGCTCGGCCATATCCCGCTGAATCTTCCAGGCGATTTTGACTTCGTCGCTAATGTCGAGATAGACACTGAAGTCGATCAGCTCACGAACTCGCTCGTCGTAAAGCGGATGCAGCCCCTCAATGACAATGATGCGGTTTGGATTGACCCGCTCAGGAGGATCGATTTCACCGGTTTCGTGATTGTAGATGGGCTTATCGATGCTGTTGCCTTCCTTCAAAGCTTTGATCTGCTCGTACATGAGATCAAAGTTGTTCGCTTTGGGGTTAAGAGCGGTTACCCCGGCATCTTTACGCTGCTTACGGTCAAGGCTGTGATAGTCGTCTAGGCAGATGACCGTCATAAACTCAGCGCCGAACAAATCGCTAAGCCGACGGAGAAAAGTTGACTTGCCGCACCCCGAGTCTCCTGCGACACCAATAAGAACTACCTTGCCTGGCTTGCTGATCATAAGTTCCCTCTAAACGACACTCATAAAAACGGACGAAGTTCAATAATGCGCAACAGGATAGCGGCATAAAGCACCCCCTGGATTCTGCGAAATACCTGGTTAAAAATATCTCGCAAAATGCTGCGCCTGTGAATCTAAAAGTTGTCTGAAGCAGCGAACAAGACGAGTGCTCATCTACCTGACAGGTTGGCCACCAAAACATTTGCTTCGCCTCGACTAAAATTAAGTTTCGCAGCGATCGCGGAAACACGAGGTAAACAAATGGCTGCCTTCGCAGCCCAGAAGACAGCAGCATTAAGTATTTCTACTACCATTCACAGTTATCCTATCAGAATGGAGTACCCCTAACAACTGCCTTTCCGGCTAATTAGAACAACAATTTTGGCAAATTTGTCCAGGGCCGGGATCTGCCCCTGAACATCCCCAGCAGGGCAGGGCAGGGGGTGATACCTGCCAATCGGGATAAAACTAAGATTAAACGCCGATTAAACGCCCGAATTTCCCCAGAGATGACATTAAAAACACAGTCTCACCGAATGATTTTCATTAATGTGTAAGAGACCAAGGCAGCCTAGGTTGCATGGGTCGCGCTGTTGATGGCCATCAACAACTTAGCTACCCTGAATCTGTACGGTGTTGCAGTGATACCTTAAGCTAAAAGAAGTCTGAGCCGCGGGTTGTAGACTTTATGACCAGTGGCTGAATTGCGTGACAGGACATGACGATGTGTATCTGTTGCAACGATGTGTATCTGTCGTAATACTTTTAGTTGGGTCCAGAGAAGCATAAGTTAAATATGTACAATCCAAGTGTAAGCGGCGGAAACGCCAGTAGTGTGGCGGGCAGCCGTTTGTTTTTATACGAAGTGCAGGGTCTTCGCCAAAATGCGGAGACTGACCAAACGAATACCTCCATTCGGAAGAGTGGCAGCGTGTTTATGACGGTTCCCTACACCCGTATGAACCAAGAAATGCAGCGGATTACTCGCATGGGTGGCAAAATCGTTAGCATTCGCCCCCTCGACGAGGACGGTGTGGCCATGAGCAGCGTGACGCCTACTGCAATTGATGCGCAGCCTGCGCAAGCAGAGAACACAGCAAAGCCCATGACACAAGCAAAGCCGAAGAAGCCCGGGGCAGATGTCCCAGTCAATATCTACAAACCGAAAAATCCGTTTGTTGGCAAAGTTATTTCCAACGAACCCCTCGTGCAAGAAGGCGGTTCTGGCATTGTGCAGCATATCACCTTCGATCTATCCGAAGGAGACTTGCACTATGTGGAAGGCCAGAGTATCGGCATTATCCCCGAGGGTAACGACGAGAACGGCAAGCCCCATAAGCTGCGCCTGTACTCCATTGCATCAACCCGTCACGGCGACAAAATGGATGACAAGACGGTCTCCCTCTGCGTCCGTGAGCTGGTGTATAAGCATCCTGAAACGGGGGAAACGGTTTACGGGACCTGCTCCAGCTACCTGTGCCACATTGAGCCCGAGGCCGATGTGAAAATTACCGGCCCGGTCGGTAAAGAAATGCTGCTGCCCGATGACCCCGATGCCACCATTATCATGCTGGCGACGGGTACGGGGATTGCTCCTTTTCGGGCGTACCTGTGGCGCATGTTCAAGGCAGAAGAGAAAAAAGCCAACCCCGACTATCAGTTCAAGGGGTTAGCCTGGCTCATCTTTGGGGTGCCCTACACCGCCAACATTCTGTACAAGGAAGAGTTGGAAGAGCTGCAGAGCGAGTATCCTGACAACTTCCGCCTGACCTACGCCATCAGTCGGGAACAGCAAAACGCCGAAGGCGGCAAAATGTACATCCAGCACCGGGTGGCCGAGCATGCTGACGAGCTCTGGGAAATGATGCAGAAGCCCAATACCCACACCTACATGTGTGGTTTGAAGGGCATGGAAGACGGCATCGACGAAGCCCTGTCTGCTGCCGCCGCCAAAAAGGGGGTGAACTGGGATGAGTTCCGCAAACAAATGAAGAAAGATCACCGCTGGCACGTTGAAACCTACTAAACCAGGTAATCTTTCCCGGGGGCAAACGGTGTTTGCCCCCATCAGATAGGCCCCCCGGGGGATTATCTGCGGTTCTAACGGACGGGATCTTCCCTTCCGTTTTTTTATGGTCGGTGAATCCCTCTACAATTGGGGCATGGAGAACGCAGTTTAGGATTTAGGGCGTTGGGCATCAAAGTCGGTTTGTTGGGTTTAGGCACCGTTGGCACGGGGACAGCGCAAATTTTGCTGGACCCCCAGGGCCGTCATCCCCTGGTGGGCCAGATTGCCCTCAGTCGGGTCGGGGTCCGCAGTTTAGACAAACCTCGAAAGGTCGATATCCCCACGGATCGCCTGACCACGGATCTGGACGCTATCGTCAGCGATCCCGAAATTGACATTGTGGTTGAGTTGATGGGGGGGTTGGAACCGGCGAGATCGCTAATCTTAAAAGCTATCGGCCATGGAAAGCACGTGGTCACCGCCAATAAAGCGGTCATTGCCCGCTACGGCGACGAAATTTTTACTGCCGCCAACGAAGCCGGGGTTTACGTACTTCTGGAAGCAGCGGTGGGCGGAGGAATCCCCGTGATTCAACCCCTGAAGCAGGCCCTGGGGGTAAACCGCATCCACGCCGTGACCGGCATCATCAATGGCACCACCAACTATATCCTGACCCGCATGATGCGCGAGGGCGGCGACTTTGAACCAATTTTACAGGATGCCCAGCGGTTGGGCTATGCCGAGGCTGACCCCACAGCCGACGTGGATGGGCTGGATGCGGCGGATAAGATTGCCATCCTGGCGTCCCTGGCCTTTGGCGGACGGATTAAGCTGTCGGACGTTTACTCCGAAGGCATTCGCCATGTCACCGCGGCTGACATTACCTATGCCCAACGGTTAGGGTTTGTGATTAAGCTGCTGGCCATTGCCCGCCGGGATCTTTGCCCCGTTTCCAATCAGCAGTTAGAAGAACTGCAGCTGCGGGTCCATCCCACCCTGGTGCCCGAGACCCACCCACTGGCCTCGGTAAATGACGTATACAACGCAATTTTGGTGGAAGGAGACCCCATCGGTCAGGTGATGTTCTTCGGACCCGGGGCGGGGGCAGGGCCCACCGCCAGTGCGGTAGTATCCGATATTTTGAATATTGCGGCCGCCTTAATCTCTGGCCAGGGCCTAGACCTCGCCCCCAAAAATGCCAATCCCCTACTGGCCTGCAGCCACCAGCATTACTGCAAAGTTAGCCCCATGGCGGATATCGTCAGTCGATTTTATATGCGCCTGATAGCCGAAGACCAGCCCGGGGTAATTGGTAAACTGGGACAGTGTTTTGGAGACCATGAGGTGAGCCTGGAATCGGTGGTGCAGATTGGCATGCGTGACCATCGGGCGGAAATTGTGGTGGTCAGCCACGAAGTCACCGAAGCCAACTGCCAGAAGGCTCTGGATGAGCTCCGAGAGTTTCCCGAAATTCATAGCGTGGCCAGTGTTCTGCGGGTGCTGTAGATTGCGCGGGCGCCTGTAACGGTAAACACCCTTGGTTTCCGAATCCCTAGCTTGACCGAGGTGAATTTGTGAACCTAGAAAATTTAATGGGATAATCATGCGTCATGGGGCGAGTAACTGGTAAAGAATTGTGGACCTGGCGCCATGAGATGCGTCAACTAACCCAGGACACAGGCATTGACCCCGGGGAGCTAGACTGGTTTTTGGGTTGGGTTAGTGATTTGGATAATTTGACCCTGAAGCTGGGCTTGATTCGGCAATTGCCTGAGGTATCCCTGAAGCTCTCCCTTCAAGAACTGGCCCGGCTCTGGCAGCAGCGCCTGCTGGAGCGGGTGCCAGTCCAGTATTTGGTGGGCCAAACCACCTGGCGTAACTTTAATCTGCAGGTTTCACCGTCGGTTCTAATTCCTCGACCAGAAACGGAGTTAATTATCGACCGAATGATGGAGGCGGTGGCAGCCAGCCCCCAGGCAGAGTCTCTGCACCGGGGAACCTGGGTGGACATGGGCACGGGCAGTGGTGCCATCGCCCTGGCCCTGGCCGAAACCTTTCCCCACGCCCCCATCATTGCCGTTGACCAAAGCGGTGAGGCCCTGGCCACGGCAGAGCAAAATGCCAGAAGCCATGGATTGGGAGATCGCATCACGTTTTGCCGGGGGCACTGGTTCGAGCCTTTAGATCGGACCCATCCCGTCTGCGGGCTGGTAGCCAATCCTCCCTATATCCCCACCGCTGCCCTCAACACCCTGCAGCCCGAAGTCGCCTACCATGAGCCCTCCAGCGCCCTGGATGGCGGTGAAGACGGGCTGGATCACATTCGCACCCTGGCCCACCAGGCTCCGGAATACCTGATTCCAGGGGGCATTTGGATTGTCGAAATGATGGCCGACCAGGGGGAAGCCGTGGAGACTATCCTGGCTCAGACTGAACAGTACCGAGACATTCAGATTCACCATGACCTGGCAGGATTAGACCGATTTGTGCTGGCTTATAAACGCTAGCAGGCTACGGTGCAAGGGTTCTAGAAAATTACGGCGCAAGGCGCAAGGTATCGGTTACGAGGTTCCCCTTACAACCTATACCTTGCCTCCCTGAGCTTGTACCTTCCCCCCTATCATGGCTGCCCCTGGTGCCGTCGGGCCTGCAGTCGTGTCAGAGAGATACGGGCAGCTTCAGCCACCTGAAAGTGGGCATCTTTTTCTAAATAGCGGAGAGCCGGTTCTGATTTGGGATGGGGCAGGTAGCCCAGGGCTTCGGCTAACCGTTGCCGCACCAGCCAATCTTCAGCTTGGGCAAAATTCAATATCTCCTCTACCGCATCAATATCGCCAATCTCGCCAATAGCGGCAATGGCGGCCTGCTGCATCACCACTTCTTTACTGTTAAGCGCTTGTATCATCACATCATGGGCACGGGGGTCTTTGAGATTTCCCAGGGAAACAGCCGCACTAAAGCGCACCAGCCAGTCCGTGTCCTCATAAAAGGCCCGGACCAGGGTTTCAAAGGCGCGGGGATCTTCGAGATACCCCAAAGCCCCGGCCGCATCGGCCCGAATACCGTAGTCCGGATCAGATTTGAGCAACTTGATCAAAATGTCAAAGGACTCCGCGTCTGGCTTCAGCCCCAGGGCAAACACCGCCATGGAGCGAATCTGTAGATTTTTGTCGTGCAGGGCCTGCTTAATGAGGGGCGCCGCATCAGCCGCTGGCACATTGCGCAGGGACGCCAGGGCCACCATACGGTCTTTTGAGTCCGGGCTTTGGAGCTGAGCCGCAATGTGGTCTAGGTCTACAGTGCTCATGGGGCGTCTCATAAAAGTTACATTGCTTCACAGTATACCAACGACATTCCTGGGGCGGGGGTAGGGTTTGCCGGGGTTACATGGTGGCGTCCACATCTCTGAAGAACTACGGCTAGGAGGCCGGTGCGTCCTGTTCCGAAAACAGGACGATGAAATTATCGGACAGCATTTTGAACCCTATACAGAACGGTCGGTTTGTATCCATGGAGTCGGCGCTGAAACATTCACGGCTCCAAACGGTTGCCAACCCCGACCCAGGTACCCAAACTCAAACACTTCAGGATGGAGCACCTCCGCCAGAATTTCCAGGGAATCGACCAACCGAGGCCCCGGGCGATTGAAATACTGGTTGCCGTCAGTGATATAAACCTGATTCTGCTGCACTGCCTTGAGTTTGGTCCAATCGGGATGCCGGACCAGGGCCGCACTTTCCTGACCGGTGACCTCCAGATCATAGCCGCAGGGCATCATCACGATCACCTCCGGGTTGGCCTCCCCTAAGGCTTCCCAGGATAACCAGGGGGAATGTTCTCCGGTTTTCCCGAACAGGGGAATACCCCCCGCCAACTCCACCAGTTCGGGGACCCAGTTCCCCGCACCCATGAGGGGATCCGTCCACTCAATACAGGCGACGGTGGGGCGTAATGCGGTATCCGCCGCTCGGCTTTGGCAGGTCTGCACCCGCTGTTTCAGAGACCCTAACAGGTTATCGAGGTGGGGCCAATCTGCAGGCGCTAAAAGCGCCTCCCCCACCCTGCGAATGTCGGCCCATACCTCTGCCAGACGGGTCGGTTCCAGGGAAATAATTTGAGGTTGGGTTTGGGTCAGCTCCGCCACGGCGGTTTCTACCTCGGCCAGACTGACGGCGCAGACCTCGCACTGGGCCTGGGTAATGATGTGGGTCGGCTGCAGCGTTTCCAGCCTATCTGTTTTGACCCGATAGACGCTCAGGGCAGAGGTGAGCAAATCATTTACCCGCCTGTGGATTTCGCCACTGTCGCCTTTAGGGTCAAATTTGGGTTCCGTACAGATGGGCAACTGCTGTACCTGACCGGGGAAATCACACTCATGGCTGCGGTCCACCAGAAAGTCTCCCAAGCCCAGGGCGAACACAATTTCCGTAGCGCTGGGAATGAGCGACACAATGCGGAGGTGCTGTTCAGACATCACGATGATTTGAGATTTCTGTCTGGATTGTAGGGAAAATTTTCGGGACTTGCTGAGCCGGATGCCCTAGCCTAGCCTCCCCATGAAAGAGCCGACAGCACCAGAGCCGGGGGGATACGGTGAAAAATTTAAGGAAAGCTTTCGATTTAAACCCCCATGAAACAACAAAAAAGTTTTCAAATAACATCGTTTCTGGTTGGGCTGATTAGAATAATTTTTAGCAAGATAGTGGTTGCGAAGGAACTTTGGAGGCACCGAGGACCTGATTGCAGTCAGCCACCGGTTCATCCCCCCAGTCCAGCTGATAGCAGGGATTCGAGCCCCCCTTGCCCTTTAACTTTGTCCCCATCTACCCGCCAAGCCCACCAGAGCATTAAGTTCTTTGTCGCTTGGATTTTTTTCCGTTTTGGCTTGTTTGGGTGATCTTCCTTGTTGTTCTCTCTCTTTCAAGTCCGTTTTCATCATGAGTTATAACTTCGACATCATTGGTATTTCTCCAGTGCTGCAGTTTTTTGATCAGCAGCAGCGGGAAGAAAAAACCCCAAACCGCAGCAAAGCCTATTTAGGCAGCTACTGCTGCACCTTAGATGCCTTTATAGAGGCCACCCAGGAGGTGCATCGCAAGCCCGATTGGGACTGGGATGCCATTGTGAACAGCATGGTGGCCTTTTGGCTCTCCCGGGAAAATGACATTCGCCACTGGCAGCAGGAATTGGAAAACGCCACTGGCGGTAATAACCTGGTGGTAGGGCGAGTTGTGAACTACAACAGCCTGCGAAATGAGTTTGAATCGCTATTTGACGCTTAAGATGGTAGGCATAGACCGGGATATAATCCTGGTGCCCGTCAGCTGGATACCGATGCCGACCAGATTCGGCCCGGTCTAGCTCGATATGGCCTCGTTCAGAATAGCGTTTCTTTGGTAGGACATCTTTGATTAGGCTACTCAGCAAAATTCGAGAGCTCATTATGCGCTGGTGGGGCGACTTTACCCTGCAGACCCGGCTGATGGCCGGAGCAACGCTGATGGTGTCTCTAATTATGAGTGGCCTGACCTTTTGGGCCGTCAACACCATTCAGCAGGATGCCCGCCTAAACGACACCCGCTTTGCCCAGGATCTGGGTCTGCTGTTGGCCGCTAACGTTGCCCC
Source organism: uncultured bacterium (assembly GCA_964590465.1). Classification (GTDB taxonomy): domain Bacteria; phylum Cyanobacteriota; class Cyanobacteriia; order Phormidesmidales; family Phormidesmidaceae; genus CAZPYG01. The sequence goes on from CAZPYG010000030.1 coordinate 35,599, forward strand.
CCTGGTGGTGGTGGAAGACCGCACAGAGCTGGCCCGGTTCTCCTACAGCTTTTACCAGAGCACCTCCAGTATCCGCTACATGCTCTATGCCGATGCCGATGGGGAAATATTCTTCGGCATTCCATTTTCTGAAGCGGCGGTGCAGAACTCCCTCACCCTGCGGCGGCGCATGCAGCTCCCCGAGGGCTATGCCCAAAATACCGACCGCCCCATGGTGCGTCAGCACATAACCCCCGCCGGGGAAGTCACCGATGTGTTTGTTCCCCTGAACTACAACGGTAATCATTTAGGGGTTCTGGCCCTGGGGATTAACCCGAATCCCACGGTGGTAGCCTCTTCCCACCTGACCCGGGATGTCACCATTGCGGTGTTTGTTTCCATCTGGGTAATGGTGATTCTGGGGGCTGTGTTTAATGCCCTGACCATTACTCAACCCATCAAAGAACTGCTGAATGGGGTTAAAAATATTGCAGCGGGGAACTTCAAACAACGCATTGATCTGCCCTTTGGCGGGGAACTGGGGGAGTTGATTTACAGCTTCAATGACATGGCAGAGCGGCTAGAGCGCTACGAAGAGCAGAACATTGAAGAACTCACCGCCGAAAAAGCCAAACTAGAAACGCTGGTATCGACCATTGCCGACGGGGCAATTCTGCTGGATACCGACATGAAGCTGGTGCTGGTTAACCCCACAGCCCGCCGCATCTTTGGCTGGGATAACCAGGACATGGATGGCACCAACATTCTGGAGCAATTCCCTGACCCGGTCCGACTACAGCTTACCCGTCCTCTATTTCAGGCGGTTTTAGGGGATTCGGAGGCGATGGAGTTTCGGGTCCCCCTGAATGAACCCAGCAGTCGAACCTTGAGAATTTTGTTAAATACGGTGCTCGACCAGGCCCGGGAGAATGTCAAGGGAATTGCCATCACGGTTCAAGATATCACTCGGGAAGTTGCGCTCAACGAGGCAAAAGCTCAGTTCATCAGCAACGTGTCCCATGAATTACGGACGCCTCTGTTCAATATCAAGTCTTTTATTGAAACCCTCCATGAGTTTGGGGAGGACTTGAGCAACACTGAACGCAAAGAGTTTCTAGAAACCGCCAACCATGAAACCGACCGCCTCACCCGTCTGGTAAACGATGTACTGGACTTATCGCGGCTGGAGTCGAGCCGTCAGTATCAGCTCGATGGGGTAGATATCGCCCAACCCATTGAACAAACCATACGAACCCATCGACTCAATGCGAAAGATAAGCAAATTGTGCTGGCCCACGACATCGAACCTAATTTGCCCTCGGTGTTTGGCAATTATGATTTACTGCTGCAGGTCTTTAGCAATCTAGTGGGCAACGCCCTGAAGTTTACCGAGCCGGGCGGCACAGTCATGATTCGGGCCCTGAAACAGCCCTGCCGCCGTGACGGAAAACGGGCGCTTAACTGCATTCGGGTGGAAATTTCCGATACCGGCATTGGCATCGCCCCGGAAGATCAAGAAGCAATTTTTGATCGATTTTTCCGGGTTGAGAACCGAGTCCATACGTTGGAAGGCACAGGTTTAGGGCTTTCCATTGTGAAAAACATCATTGAAAAGCACAACAGCGAAGTCCATTTAATCAGCGAAGTCGGCACGGGAACTACATTCTGGTTTGACCTCACCACTCAGCAGCCCGACCCGTTGGAATCCCTAATGGCTGAAATCAAGGAAGAAACCAGCGGCACCGATTCCCAGCCGGAGGGCACCGGGTCCCAGGATGGAAGTCAGCCGATGAGCCAGGCAGTTTTATCCTCTAAGGGGAATCAGGACTAGCTTTGGTAAGCATGCTACTAACCGTACCAACTCACTTCTGCCGGTTGAGTTTTTGCCAGTAGCTTGCCTCGGGAAATGACGTGGGTTACCGTTGCCTGGCGACGGATGGCGTCATAGGGGCTGTCTGCGTCAAGAACTATCAGGTTAGCGGGGCTGCCCGGGGCAATGCCGTAGTGGTCTTCGACCTTGAGGGTTTTGGCTGCATTCGTCGTGACCATATCAAAGCAGGCGTCGATTTCGTCGGTGCCGGTCATATGGCAGGCGTGGATGGCCATGGCGGCTACCGGCAACATGTTGCCGGTGCCTAGGCTGTACCAGGGGTCCTGGATACAGTCATGGCCCAAGCTAACATTCAGGCCCTGCTGCCAGAGTTCCTTTACCCGGGTCACTCCCCGGCGTTTGGGATAGGTATCGGTGCGGCCCTGCAGGGTGATATTAATCAGAGGATTGGCAATAAAGTTGATGCCGGAGCGGTTCAGCAGTCCCATCAGCTTAAAGGCATAGGCATTGTTGTAGGAACTAAAGGCCGTGGTGTGGCTGGCGGTGACGCGACTGCCTAGGCCGGTTCGGGTGGCCCAGGCGGCGACCACCTCTAAAAAGCGGCTCTGGTCATCATCAATTTCGTCGCAGTGGATATCAATCCGTCGGTCATATTTCTGGGCCAGCTCAAAAATGCGCTGAACCGACCGAACTCCATCCTCACGGGTCATTTCGTAGTGGGGGATGCCGCCGACGGCATCGGCCCCTAGCTGCAGGGCAGTTTCCATCAACCCTTCATTACGGGGATGACCATAGAGGCCATCTTGGGGAAACGCGACCACCTGCACCGTGATCCAGTCTTTGACTTCGTCGCGGATTTCCAGCAGGGCTTTCAGGGCAACCAGATTGGTTTCGCTGACATCGGCATGGGTGCGCACAAACAGTACCCCCTGCTGAGCCTGGTGTTTCAGGGTGGCCAGAGCCCGGGTTTTGACGTCTTCCGGGGTCAGGGATTGTTTGCGATCGCGCCAGATCTCGATCCCCTCAAACAGCGTTCCGCTCTGATTCCATCGGGGTTCACCGGCGGTTAAGGCAGAATCCAAATGAATATGGGATTCCACAAACGGCGGACTAACCAGCTTCCCCCCCACCTGAATTTCTTGACGCCCCAGGGCTGCCAAATGGGGTGCGATGGTCTCAATCCTATCCCCCCTGAGACCGATGTCCACCCGCTCCGATTGATGGCGCAGTCGGCATTGCCGCAAAATTAAATCCAAGGAACTCGAAGTCATAACCCAAGCTCAAATTGATGGCTGCTACAACTCTAAAGCAGAGAACGGGCGCCTGACGAGAAAACACCAGGCCGGATGAAATCCAGTCTGGTGCAGGGGGGCAAGCTTTAGAACTGGAGGCGCAGAGGGAACCTCGTTGAGGCAGCCGCCAATTTATTTCGCTGACTAATTCAAACCTTGTCGAAGGCCAGAAGGGGAGTTGTGCCTAAGGGAAAGCCCACACCATTGCCCTTAGGGGCTTCATCCTACCGCACTGGCAAACAAGCCTGGGGCATAGGCTTCCACCACTTTGCCAGTGGTGGTACAGGTAATCATCAGATAGTCGCAACCCTGGCACTGAGTCCGCATCAGCCGATTTTGCTCAAGGTAATGCCGTTCCGCCAGTTGACCACAATTAGGACAATGCACCTGTTGGGATAGGAAAATCATGTTGCGACTCCGGCTAAGATTTCGTTCGACTGAGGGAATAGAAGAGCAAGGCATTTTGGCAACCAAAAAGAAATTTGCAACGGTATACCCATTGCAAAACTTACAGACCTAAACCTTTAGGATTAACTTCATTATGACGCCGCAATTCTAAGAGATCAATGACATTTAATATTTGCTTAATTTCTAGATTTGCTTTACTTATGGATGATCCCCGGGGTCAAAGCCTTGACAGCAGGTCGAAATGCATAAATTCTCTGAGTCACTAGGTCGCTTGAAGTGTATTAACGATGCCTTTGATTACGGCCCCAACGAATCAGAAAAAATGATTCCATGGTAACCAAAAACCACTAGGTTTTCATTTGACTACTTTTCATTATCAAAGTTTTGGTAAAAAAGGTTCAATCTCAAGCATGATCTTTATAAAAGTGCGTTAAACCAGGCTCTGTTGAGCACAACAGTTAAAATTTATTATCAAACAATGGGGAACTTGAACCGCTAAGCATACCTCCTTCAGAGGAGAGAATGTAAGATTCTAGGGGTTCGGCACAACCAACCCTGGGTAGGTCACCCATGCCTGGCCATGGTTTTGTTTTCTCGTCTTTCTTTTAGGCTTGCCGGTTCCATGCGCTATCGCATTCAGCACACAACCCACTACACCTATACCCAACCTGTTCATTTACGACAACACGTGCTGCGGCTGCGCCCCCGCAGCGATAGCGCCCAGCAGCTCCAGCAATTCCGTCTAGAGGTTAGCCCTGAACCCGAACGACAGGCTCAGATTATTGACCTGGAGGGGAATGATGCCGTGGGCCTGTGGTTTTCCCCAGAGTCGACAACGGACCTGACCATCAAGACCACCGCCGAAGTAGAAACCTATCGTCAAAACCCATTTGACTATTTAGCCGAACCCTGGGCGATCAACCTGCCGATTGATTATCCCGGTTCCGTAGCGGCGTTATTGCACCCCTATCTCTACTTGCCCCTCCATTGGACAGCATCGCCTAAGGTCGTGGAACTGGCCCAGGAGTTGGCCCATCAGGTTGACGGAAATGTAGGCTTTTTTCTCACCACCCTGACCCAGCGCATTTACGAAACCTGTCAATATAGGGTGCGTCCTACAGGTCATCCGTTACCTCCTGGCATTACCTGGGCTGAAAAAATGGGGAGCTGTCGCGATTTTACGGTGCTATTTATGGAAGCTTGCCGCGCCGTAGGTCTAGCCGCCCGATTCGTCAGCGGCTACGAAGAAGGGGACAGCACCATACCGGAACGGGATTTGCATGCCTGGGCCGAAGTTTTTGTGCCCGGCGGCGGCTGGCGGGGCTTTGATCCCACCCACGGATTAGCCGTTGCCGACCGCCATATCACCCTCGTGGCTAGCGGCTTTCCGCCCTTAGCGTCACCCGTTAGCGGTAGCACCCAAGAAGGTGGGCGTATCAGTTCTGGCCTGGCCACAGACGTTAAGGTCCAGGTTTTGCCCTAAGGGACTAAGTCTTTGCCAACTTGTTGCCGCAGTGCCTGGGCAGGGCTGTATTCGGGGTTAACCTGAAGGGCTTTTTCCACCGCTATGAGGGCTTGGTCATATCGCTCCAGTGCCAGGGTGGCTTCGGCCCGAATAGTCCAGGCCTCGGCTGAATTACGATTGCGAGAGATGGCCTGGTCAATCACCCGAATTGACTCCGCCGACCGGCCTAACCGTTGCAGCACTCGCCCCCGATCTAGCCAGCCTTCAAACATGGCGGGCATTAAATCAGTCGTTTCTTCGTAAAGGGCGAGGGCCGCCAGCAACTTGCCCTGCTGTTCCGTGGCATTCCCTTTTGTCCGGACGGCTTCGGGGTAATATCCCTGGTAGGCCAGGGCATCGTTACAGGCGGCAATGGCTTCGAGGGGCCGTTTCAGAGCATTGAGCGCCTTACAACGCCCCAGGTAAGCGGAAGCAAAATCCGATTTTGCCCGAATGGCCTGTTCGAATAAAGTTAGCGCTTCAGGGTACCGCTGATTTGCCATCAGCCGATTGCCCCGACTAACCCAAAAAGCAGCCTTTTCTTCGGGCGGCAACAAAATGGGCAGATCGGTAAATAGTTCAAGGGTACCCATGCCCCTAAAGGCCAGGGGGCGGTTCACCCCTGCGGGGTTGAAAGCTGCGACCAGACCACTCTGCCACAGGGCCGTAGCCACCCCGAGGGAGACTACCGTTCCTGCCACGGCAAGGGCAGCACGCCGTCGCCAGGGGTGCTTAAATAACAGCTTTGCTCCGGAGAAAGACAGGGCCGGGTCGAGCTGTTTGGCGGCAGCTGCTGCGGCTGCGGTTGGTTTCCCATTCTGGGAAAACAGATGATCTGGAAGCAGGGAGGTTGGATCTTGATCATCAGCCGCAATGGTGAAATCAGAAGTCACGGTGGCGATAGGATCCTTGTTCCCAGTCACATCCCCGATGGCGGTGCTATCTACGGTGTGGTTGATCATAGGGGTTGCCAGGTAGCTCGCCCCGGCCAGCATATCCATGGCACTGGGTAGATCGTTGAGGGCCTGCAGCGCCTCTTGGGCCGAGGGATAGCGATCGCGGTAGTCGTAGCGCACCATGCAATCTATCACCGCCATGAGCGGGGAAGAGACTTCGGGAGCGAGGTGGTGCCAGTCTAGTTCGCCGGTGACCGGGTCTTCCCCAATTTTTTGGGGATGCAGCCCGGTTAATACTCGAATACCTAATATACCTACCGCATAAACGTCACTACAAAATCGGGGCTTACCGGCATATTGCTCATTCGGCATGTAGCCGTGGGTACCGATAGCAACCGTGAGGTTAGTTGCCCCGGTTTCAGCATCAACCAGGGGGGAACTGTTGACCTGTTTCACCGCCCCAAAGTCAATCAGGACCAGTTTGCCATCATGATGTCGGCGAATCAGGTTAGAGGGTTTGATATCCCGGTGAATGACCTGCTGACGATGAACGAAAGATAAGATTTCCAAAACTTCCTGCAGCAGCAAAACCGCTCTCGTTTCTGACCAGGGTTTGCCTTCTTCCACCTGCTGGTTGAGGCGGCTGCCTTCAATAAACTCCTGGGCCAGGTAAAACTCGCGCTTTTCTTCGAAGTGCGCCAGCAGAGCAGGAATTTGGGGATGGCTACCTAACCGATACAGGACCTGAGCTTCTGTATCGAACAGCCGACGGGCCATGTCCAGGGTGCTCGTGTCTTTGTCCTGGAGCTTGAGTTGCTTGATGACGCACTTCGGATGGTTGGGTAAGTGCAAATCTGAAACCAGAAAAGTTCGACTGAAGCCCCCTGACCCCAGTCGCCTCAGCACTTGATAGCGTCCACCTAATAGTGTTGTTTCCATCCTTAACAGAAGGTATCCCAGTGGGATGGGTAAATGGATAACCCCTCAGGCAACGAAGGAATAAACCTTCTAACGATGCTGCCTGGACTCAGTAGATGCCCCATATCTTAGTTTATGCGTCCTTTAGTAAGGTGAACAAATCACCTTCAGTGAATTTACTGACCAACAATAAGATTTTCATATGGGCTGTGGATACGATAAGCTTTGCACATAACTCCTGGGGAGTAAATAAAATTTTACAAATAGGTCCGACGGGCTATCCCGAGCCATCTATTCCCCCGGGGAAGGTTCCTTGAGTCCACTGAAATGTAATCATTTGTGCTGTTTACCATTTGGGTAGAAAGCCAGCTCACTGGGAAGAACTCGCTGCTAGAGTAAGGATCCACCTGAGAATAAATGTATCCGGGGCTTGATTCATTCGCGAATCCCTCAGCCTCAGAGCTTCAGCAATTCTCATTTTGAGTTCCTGGCGTTCGGCCTGAGCCGGTAGTGCATCCTCTTGAAAGTCATATTGAGAATTGCTGTCAGAGCTTACTCACCCTTGGGCGAATTACAGGTTTCCCCATCGGCGGTAAACCCCAGGGGATAGTTCGAAGCCAGAGGAAATTTGTCGGGCCCAGCGTTGAAACCATAGGCTTTGATCAACTGATAGGTTTGCAGTTCTCTGCCGAAACGACGCACCGTGATTAAAACCGGCGGGTCAGTCGCTGCAAACATGTCTAAATGGCTGGGGCAGATGGGGTGCCAGGTCTCCCCAAGCAGCAGGACACTGCGCCCCTGCATCGTTTTACTGTCGTACCAGAAATCGAACTGGTCGATGCGACCGGAAATGGCCATGACTTCTGGATTGTTGAGTCCATAGGCCAGGGCTGACGCCGAACGGTAGTCGGTGGTCAATAACAAGGGATTGTCCAGGGCGGCGGCCTGGTCTTTAACCGCTGCCGCCACCTCCTGCCACCCAAACAAGGCCGCACTGTCGGGGTCCACTTCGCTACCGATAAAGGCGGTAAAAGGCATCACGGTGTAGTGAAAAACCAGGGCAGCGGCGGCAAATAGTCCTAATCTCTGAGCAACTGCTAACTGGCGTCGCCGCCCGGGCTTCGTCGGGGGCGTTGACTTCAGGGCCTGGCCCCGGGCCGGGTAAAACTGCTCTGTCAGCAGAGGGAACACCAGGGGGTAGGCCAGAATATTCCAGTAATAAATCGCCACTGAGGTGAGGGAAAGCAGCGTAAACGTACCCGTCGACAAAGTAAAAACCCAGCAGGCCAGGGGGAAATAGGCCGACTCAATCGAGGCTCCGGTAGCTGGGGGAGGGAGGCTTGACTTAGGGCGTTTGGGGGTACCTGGCCGGAGCCAGCGCCAGATACTCCAGGCCTGAATCGGCCCCAGGATTAAGGCGCAAAGCGCCAGAAACACAATGGGCTGTAGGAGATTGACCGTAAAGCCACCGGGGCTGGTGCTGCGGTCAGCGTAGAACCGAAAAGAGTAAAAATCGTGCTGCCAGTTCCAGATCAAAATGGGAGAGAGGGTCAGTGCTAGCATCAGAAGCGCCAGGTAGAGCCTGCGATCGCGCCC
>CAZPYG010000030.1:44122-45724 GCA_964590465.1 uncultured bacterium
AGTTCTGTAAAAATCCCTTGTACCCAAGCATGGAAGGGGGGATGGTCGTAGTAAGAAAATCCAGGATGTTGGCCCCACAGCCAGTAGTAGGCTTCGTCTGGATTGGGGAACGTAAGCCCCCAAAATATGAGCCGAATGACCAGAAAAGCCAGTAAATAGAACTTTCCCCAGCGCCAGACGGCAGATTGGAATAGCGGCATAAATTACTCTACATCAATTCCCTGATCTTTCAGCTTGGCCAGGAGTTCAGCGAGTTTAGCTTCCGCTTGTTCGGCCCGTTGTCGCTCTTGTTCGGCCCGTTGTTCGGCCTGCTGCCTTGCTAACGCTTCTTGTTTAAGCGCTTGATGCAATTCCTGGGGAATCAGTAGTTTTTCGTTAGTATCTTCTCGATAGAAGCTCAATAACTGCCCTTCCACTTGCAGCTTCAGCTTTAGGGGAACGCTGCGTCCATCGGTAATGGGATAGTACAGGCCATGCTCCAGTCGGTAACCTTCGAGCTGATTCTCGATCCATTCTCCCTTAGGGTCAAATAGCCAGTACTCCGTTACGCCAAGCTGCTCGTAGAGAGTTTTCTTGAAACCTTTGTCTTGCTCTCTGGTGCCTTTAGAGGTCATCTCAAAAATGACGCTGGGAACCTGACCTTCTTCCCAAATTTTGTAATTGTCTCGTCCGCCTGGCTCTACCCCAAACACAACCATGACGTCTGGAGCAACCCGCAACCGGGGCATACCCTGGGAATAGTAAAGAAATTGATTAGCCAGGACCGTAGCCTGCTGTCCTTCCAGGTATTGGCGCAGGACTTCCAGGGTGACCAGCAAAGCATAGAGATGCACAAAGGTTTCGGCCACGGGTTCACCGTCTGAACTGGGATAAAAGACCTCTACGTCAGGAGATGAGTAAACAACAGTCACGGCACAAGCTAAACGAAAGAATGTACTTTTATGGTATAACGCGACGTCCTTGCGGAAGGTGTTGCGATCAATAGCGATGCAAGACACATCTTTGTTTATTGTCAGTAGGGTTTACTAAAGCTGTCAGTAGCAAAGCAGCCTATGGATGTCTCAATCATCGGAGCCAGTGGTGACTGCGGACGAGAAATTGTTGCCCAACTGGTTGCCCTGGGGGCGTTGATGCCTACGGAACGTTTGCAGCTGGTGGGCCGGGAAGAGGGGCGCAGCGGCCAGATTCTCTACGGTCTCTGCAGCGACCTTAACGACGCCTACGCCGAAAAGGCCCCGGTGCTGGATGTTGCCCTGGCGCCAGAAGACATTGTGGCCGACGTAATTGTGATGGCGGCGGGGGCAACGGTGGGGGGCGACGTCACCTCCCGGTCCCAACTTGCGGCGGTGAACCTGCCCATTTTTGAACGCTATGCCCAGGCCATTGCCCGCCACGGCTATGGCCACGAGGTAGTGATTATTGTGACGAATCCGGTGGAGCTGGCGGTGGAAGTGTTCAGCCGTCACCTGGGACGGCGGCGAGTGATTGGGGTGGGGGCTTACTCAGACTCCCTGCGATTCCGTCGGGAGATTGCCGCCGATTTAGGCATCCGTCGCCAACTGGTGCAGGGCTTTATCGTCGGCGAGCATGGGGAAGGCATGG